>NZ_JBEZBN010000004.1:0-188665 GCF_040647115.1 Streptomyces sp. NPDC044571 | reverse complement strand
CCAAAACCCCCACCGTCACCCTCGCCGCATGACCATCCCAAACACCCGCATACCAGTCACCACGTCCTTGACGAAAGACATAGAGACACCCCCCCCGCTCAGACCGATGCGGTGGAGGCGATCATCGAGGACGCCCAGGCTGATCTCCTGCGCCGGGCCAGGCCCGCGCTGGTGCTGACCGACGAGGAGACCGTCGCGTTCGTCGTCGGGCATCCCGCAGAGGTCGCCCGCCTGGGACTGGACGAGGGGGCCGTGGCCGAGCTACTGGGCGGCGAGATGGACGTCTTCACAGCCGCGTGCTCGAACCAGCTCGCGGGCGAGCACGGTCCGGCGGGCAAGCCGTGTCCGGCTCGGCCCTGGGTCTGCTTGCTGTGTCCGCTGGCGGTGTTCCTGCCCAGGCACCTGCCCAACCTGTTGCGGTTGCGCGCCTACTTCGCACGGCAGTCCCGGCGGATGACGACCGACCAGTTCCTGGCCGTGTTCGGACCCTACGCGGACCGTTTGGACCGCGACATCCTGCCGCGCTTCCCCGCAGGCCTGCTGGAGGCCGCGGCGAGGGACGTACAGGACAGCGACAGTGAACTTCCGCTGCGTCCCAAGGAAGGAAGCGAATGAGCTCCCCCGCCCGCGTCGCCGTCCACGTCCCCACCGGGCCGATCCCGGCCGCGCTGGCCACCCGGTCTCCCTTTGCGGGGAAGGACGTCTGCGCCGAGGCCGGCTGGGAGCTTCGCCCGGGCAGCCACCGGACCGTGTTCGACGACGATGTCTGGGACGTTCGTGGCCTCGCGGACGCGCCGAAGTCGATGCTGGAGAGCGTGAAGATCTGGGACTTCACCCGGATCGTCAATCCCCGGTGGAGGCTGACCGCGAAGGAGTACCTGTTCGCTGCGGTCGTCCCGCAGCACGAAGCCGTGCTGGCCCTGCCGGATGCACCCTGGGACCCCCTCAAGCCGCAGTCCTGCTACGGGTTGGTCATGGAACTGGTTCGCTGGCTCAACTTCCTGACCGACCAGGGCCTGGAGTCCCTTCAGGACGTGCTGCAGGAGCACTGCGATGCCTGGAAGGAGGTCCGGTCCTACCGCTCAGCGGCATGCGCGCGAGCGAACCGGTCGAGCTCACCGCCGACTCACCGCTGCCACCCACGACGGTGGCGGGTGGCACCCAGCGATTCCGCCTGGGCGGCAAGCTGATTAAGGGCCAGGAGCTCGGGGGTGTCGACGAGCAGTGGGTCGTGCTGGAGCCTGCTTACCGGGCGGTCCAGCTGGCCGCGCGGCTCACGCGGGCCACGGCTGGTGAGAGCGTGTTCTCCACCAGCGGGATGGACTACGCCTACCGACGGCTGCGGGACTGGGTCAACAGCCCGGCCGGGCAACGCCTCGGCCTGGCCCGTATTCCGGCTGGGCCGGTCACTGGCAGGACGATCCGCCGCACGATCGCTCTGCTACTGGCCCAACGGCCGGGCGGCCTGCTGGCTGCAAAGATCCAGCTCAAGCACGTCTCTGTTGTCACCACGGAGGGCTACGCGGCCTGTCCGGGTGGCTCCCAGGGCACTCTGCTCGCCGAGATGAAGAAGGCCGAGGCCGACCACCACACAGAGCTGACAGCCGCCGCCTACCGTGACTACCAGCAGGACCGTCTGCCAGCCGGCACCGGCGCACGGGACCTCATCGCCGCCTTCGAGCACATCGACAAGGAACTGGCAGAGACCTCCCCCGGCCCGGCATCGGTGCTCGACTCCGACCGCCGACTGGAGAATCTGTTGCGTCAGCAGGCCAAACACCTGCACGTCCAGGCGGCGAACTACTGCTGGTTCCGCGACCCGTCCAAGGCCCTGTGCCTGAAGCTGGCCGGCACTCCCGGCGCGGACCGACCTCTGGCAGGCATGTGCGATTCGGCTCGCTGCCCGCAAGCCACACACCACCCCTGCCACCTGCCGGTATGGCAGAGTCAGGCCGCCAACCACAAGGTGTTCCTGGCCAACCCGCGCTTCCCGAAGGGCGAGGAGACCCGACTCATGCCGGAGTTGGAGCGGGCCCAGCGGGTGGTAGACGAGATCATCGCGGCCAGCGCGGCCGGAGGGGAATGAGATGGCCAGGATCAGCGACGAGACCCGCACCCGCAACGAGCAGGCCATCCGCGCGGCGATGGACCGGCTCCTGCGTGGAGACCTGCCGTCCGGAGGCAAGACCGACCTCAAGACCCTGGCCGCCGAGGCCGGGGTGACCCGCACCGGCTTTTACCCGAAGAAGAACCGCGACGGCACCACCCGGCCCGGCCCCTACCAGCACCTCGCCGAGGAGTTCGAACGGCGCCTGAAGGCCCTCCAAGACGCCGGGGATATCCCTGACCCCAGGGACGGACAGATCGCCCGCCTGAAGGCTGACAACAACGGTCTGCGCGAGCGTCTGGCACAGCGGGACGCGACGATCGCGGAGCTGACCGAGTTCAAGACCCTCGCCGTGTCCCGGCTGGCCGCTCAGCACGACGAGATCCAGCGCCTTCGCAGGGCCTTGCAGCAGCCGGAGAACATCACGACCCTGCCCGTGCGGGCACGGGTCGACCCGAACCGGCCCCGCCGGTAGGCAAGACCGCCACAGCCGAATCCTGCCGGCAGACCTCTGGGTCAGCCGACAGGACTCGGGCCGCGGCGGAAAGTCGGTCGGGTTCACGAGTGCAGGGCGATGCCCCGGTGGGCCGCGAACGTGGACCGTGGTGGACTGCGCCTACAAGACTGTCGAGCCGGTGGAGGCGCGGCCAACCGCCCCCGCTACGTCCTACTTCTCCTCCGGCTCCCAGGCGCGGAGCAGGTCGAGCAGCCCTGCGTCTCCGTCAACGTGCAAGGAGTCGGCCTGGATCCGGTCGTACAGGTAGAGGACCAACTCACTGGCCGTGCCATGGACGGAGGCGCCGGCTGCGTCCGAGTCCTCGCCGGTTGCGGCGGTGGGCGCGGGGATGCGGGTGGTGCGTGCGCCGTCGCCGTCGACGGTGAGGCGCCAGGAGCGGCCCTCGGCGGCGTGGAAGTCGAAGGCCGTGGGCTTGTGCGGCCAGGCACTCGGCGTTGCGCAGACGGTGAACAGGAACTCCTCCACACCGTCGAGTGCCAGCTCGACCGGCAGCGGCTGCGGGGCGCCCCCGGCGAGCTGGGCGTCGTAGGTGTGCACCGCGGTCTCCTGGACCCGGTGCCGGGCGGTGCCGCCGGCGGTCTGCGGTGACTGCGACGCGGGCCACCACGTCCAGCAACCGCTCTCCGGTCCCGCCGTGCGAAGGGCGCCCAGCAGAAGCTGCGTCGACGCGTCCAGCCAGGCCAGCAGGGCCTCACGCTCCTGCGGCACTTCCAGCGCGGCGCGCGCGGCGACGGCCTCGGCCGGGGGCGCGTCGGCGGGCCCCGCGCCGACGATGGCGGCCCAGAAGCGGTCTCCCCCGCCCAGGTGCTTCACCAGATCGAACAGCGTCCACCCGGGGCAGGTCTTCACCTGTGCGTCGAGACCGGGCGCGGCGGCGACCACGGCGCGGAAGGCGGTCGACCGTTCATCGATCAGTCGCAACAGGTCGGGGAACTCAAGATTGTTTTCCACGCCGGATGTCTATCACCGTGCTCCGGTGATCGGACAGCGATTTTCACAGTCGCCGCCGGTTGGCCATTGCGGACGTCCTCGCCTCCCACCGCTCGGGTGACAAGCTGGGCACTGCTGCGAGGACGCTGGCGGTGGCGGTACGCCAGGCGTCGTGCCTGTGGGTGCTCTGGCCTCGCCGCGCGGCCGGGCACCTCGGCGACGTGACGTCCACCCCGTGCGCGCGGTCATGCTGCCGCTCGATGTGATGTACGCGGAGGTCATGACGGCGGGGGAGGACCGGTCGGGTCGGGAGTTCAGGTCGCGCCAGGAGAACCGGCCGGGCCGGGTCCGGCGGGTCCAGCGCCGCCTGGGCGCTGGCGGGGGCCGGGGACACCAGCCACCCGGCGACCCTAGCTTCCACCGCAAGGCATCGCTGTTGCAAGGGAACAAACGTCACGAACTGGGAAGACAGCCATTTCAGCCATGCGAACCGTTGATGGCTGGAGGAGCCCCCGCCGGGGCTTCCGCGCGGCTGGAAGCCCAACACGCCCGGCGGAAGGGCACTCTCGCCGCCGTCCGGCCAGACGTAGCGAAGCGGGCGCGGCACTGCCGAATCGGCCGAAGGCCGATGCTGCCCCGCCCCTCTCCAGCGGGATGTCCATCCGAAGCGTGATCTCCATCACCCCGGCGACCCTCCTGTGACGCTAGAATGCGACATGCGCAGCAAGGCACGGGCTTCATATCCTGCCGAACTGGCTGCCACTCAACGAGACATGACTGCTGTGGGACACACTGTGTGCCGCGATACCGGGCGACATCATTCCGCGCGTCGAGGCGCCGGTGGTGGAGCTGCGCACGGGTGAGGAGCGGCCCATCGAGCCGCCCGCGGTGTGCCCGGGCTGCCAGGGCGACATCGACCGGTCCCAGGAACGGTGGCGGTGCGCCCGGCCCGCCGACTGCGGGCGGATCGCCTCGATCCTGTATGCCGCAGGGCGCGACCAGTTGGACATCGACGGCCTGGGCGAGAGGTACGTACGAGCGCTGGTCGAGGCGGGGCGTGTCCGGGACGTGGCGGACCTCTTCGCCCTGGACCACGCCGCGCTCGCGCTGGCGGCGGGCAGCGAGAAGCGGGCCGTCAAGCTGCTGGAGCAGATCGAGGCCGCCAAGGGCGCCGGGCCGGCCCGGGTGTTCTGCGCGCTCGGTGTTCTCGGCACCGGGCGGGGGATGTCGCGGCGCATCGCCCGCCGCTTCGGGACGATGGAGGCGATACGGGCCGCCGACGCCGCGGCCATGACCGAGGTCGAACTGGTCGGCGGGGCCAAGGCCGCGGCCATCGTCGCCCAGGTCGCGGAGCTCGGGCCGGTCATCGACAAGCCGGCGGCGGCGGGGGGCGATCTGGTCGAACCGCGCGCTGAAGGAGGCGAGGACGTGGACGGTCCGCTGGCCGGCGAGACCGTGGTGGTCACGGGCCGGATGGCGGGCGCGCCGGCCGCCCATGACACCCGGGACAAGGTACGGGCGCTGATCGAGCGGGCGGGGGGCAGGTCCGCGAGCAGCATATCCGGGCGTACCACCCTGCTCGTGGCGGGCGAGAAGGCCGGCAGCAAGGTCGCCAAGGCCCGGGAGGCGGGTATCGAGGTCGTGGGAGAGGAGGCGTTCGCCGAGCGGATCGCCGCGTTCCTCACCCACTGAGCGGGCTTGCCCCCACTGTCCGGAAGCGGCCGCGAAGGCGCCGGTGCGCGCCGGGACGTGGGTAGCGTCCCATGCGCACCGGCGCCTTCGCGGCCGGGCCGCGTTACGCGGCGGCCGCCTTGGCGACCTCCGGGTTCTCCGCCAGCCAGGCGCGCACCGCCTGCTGCTCCTTGCCCTTGCCCGTTTCCTGGATCTTCGCCTCCAGGCCGGTCAGCTGGGCCTCGGTCAGCTTGAACGAGCGCAGCCACTTGGCGACTTCGGGCTCGTCCTCGGCGAATCCCTTGCGGGCCACGGTGTGGATGCCGTCTCCCTTGCCCCAGACACCCCGGGGGTCCTCCAGCTTCCTCAGGTCGTACGAGGCGTACGCCCAGTGCGGGGACCAGAGCGTGACCGCCACCGGTTCCTTCTTGTCGTAGGCCCGCTTCAGCTCGGCGAGCATGCCGGGGGTCGATCCGTCGACGACCTGGTACTCGCCGTCGAGGCCGTACTCCTTCAGGAGCTTGTCCTTCAGGAGGGCCATCTCGCCCGCGCTGGGCTCGATGCCGATGATCCTGCCCTTGAACCGGTCGCCCTTGCCCTTGAGGTCGGCGAGCGAGCGGACGTCCTTCATGTAGGAGGGGACGGACAGCTCCAGGGAGGTCGGACCGTACCAGGAGCCGAGGTCGTCCAGCTGGTTGCCGTACTTCTCCCAGTACTGGGCCTGCGTGCCGGGCAGCCAGGCGTCGGTCTGGAAGTCGACCTGGCCGCCGGCGAGTCCGGTGAACAGGGCGCCGAGCTCCAGCTGCCGTGCCTCGACCTGGAAGCCGCGGCGCTCCAGCAGCTCCTTCCACAGGTAGGTGGAGGCGATGCCCTCGTCCCAGGGGATGTAGCCGATGCTGACCGTGCGGCCCTTGCCGATGCCGTCGCCCTTCGCGGCGGCCGGGCTGCCGGAGCCGCCGAAGGTGTTCAGGCCGCCCGCGACGAGGGCGAGGACCACGGCCGCGGTGACGGCGTAGGCCGGCTGCGGGCGGTGGCTCCACACCTTGGCGAGGCCGTTCGCGGCGCTCTGGGCCTTGGCGAGGGCGCGGCGGCCGAGCGGTGAGACCTGGCGGCCCAGCGCCCCGGTCATCCGGTCGAGGTACATGGCGAGGATGACGATGGAGATGCCCGCCTCGAAGCCGAGGCCGATGTCGACGCTGCCGATGGCGCGGTAGACCGCCCCGCCGAGGCCGCCACCGCCCACCATGCCGGCGATGACCACCATGGACAGGCCGAGCATGATGACCTGGTTGATGCCCGCCATGATCGTGGGCAGGGCGAGCGGCAGCTGGACGCGTACGAGGGTGTTGCGCGGGGTGGTGCCGAAGGCGTCCGCGGCCTCGACGAGTTCGGCGTCGACCTGGCGGATGCCGAGCTCGGTCATCCGGACGCCGGGTGGCAGCGAGAAGATGATGGTGGCGATGATGCCGGGCACCACTCCCACCCCGAAGAAGATGATGCCGGGGATGAGGTAGACCATCGCGGGCATGGTCTGCATGAAGTCCAGTACGGGCCGCAGCACGGCGCTGACCCGGTCCGAGCGGGAGGCCCAGATGCCCAGCGGGACCGCGAAGACCAGCGTGACCAGGGTGGCGACCAGGACCAGGGACAGGGTGGACATGGCCTCGCCCCACAGGCCGACGGAGTCGACCAGTGCGAAGCCCGCGAAGGCGAGGAGCGCGGCGAGCAGGCCGCGCAGCCACCAGGCCGCGACGGCGAGGGTCCCCGCGAAGAGCAGGGGCGCCGGGGCGGACAGGACGGCGTGGACGCCGTCGTACAGACCGGTGACGAGCGCGCTGATGGCGTCGAACAGCCAGGACAGGTGGCGCTGGAGGAGGTCGACGCCGGAGTCGACCCAGGCGCCGAGGTGCAGGCGGGGCATCAGGCGGCCACCTCCGCGCAGCGCACCGGTTCCCGCTGTTCGTCACCGATGAAGGCGACGAGGCGGTCCTGCGGTACGGAGCCCACGACGACACCGGCCTCGTCGGTGACGGCGACGGGGTGCGGGACGCGGGCACTGACCGCGCACAGGTCGGCGAGCGGGGTGTCGGCGGTGACACTGGGGCAGCCGCAGGCACAGCCGCCGGCGGCGGGCTCGGTCATGACGGCGTCGGCTGTCAGGACGCGCGAGCGGTCCACGTCCTGGACGAAGGAGGCGACGTAGTCGTCGGCGGGCCGGGTGAGGATGTCCTCGGCGCTGCCCTGCTGCACGATGCGGCCGTCGCGCATGACCGCGATGCCGTCGCCGAGCCGCATGGCCTCGTTGAGGTCGTGCGTGATGAAGACGATGGTCTTCTTCAGCCGCTGCTGGAGCTCCAGCAGCTGGTCCTGCATGTCGCGGCGGATCAGCGGGTCCAGCGCGCTGAAGGACTCGTCCATCAGGAGCAGGTCGGCGTCGGTGGCCAGGGCGCGGGCGAGGCCCACGCGCTGCTGCATGCCGCCGGAGAGCTCGTCGGGCCAGGACTTCTCCCAGCCGGCGAGCCCGCACAGCTCAAGGGACTCGGCGGCTCGGCGCTCGCGCTCGGCGCGGTCGACGCCCTGCACCTCCAACCCGTAGGCGGCGTTCTCCAGGACGCTGCGGTGCGGGAAGAGGGCGAAGTGCTGGAAGACCATGCTGATCTTCCGGGACCGGACGTGGCGGAGCTCACGTCGGGAGAGGCCGGTGAGGTCCTG
This sequence comes from Streptomyces sp. NPDC044571, assembly GCF_040647115.1. NCBI lineage: Bacteria > Bacillati > Actinomycetota > Actinomycetes > Kitasatosporales > Streptomycetaceae > Streptomyces > Streptomyces sp. NPDC044571. The sequence continues at coordinate 180,728 of NZ_JBEZBN010000004.1, read as the reverse complement.
TCCGTCGAAGAGGATGCGTCCCGCGGTGGGCTCCAGCAGTCCGTTCAGCATGCGCAGCAGCGTGGACTTGCCTGATCCCGACAGACCCATGACGACGAAGATCTCGCCGGGCTCGACGCGGAACGAGGCGTCGATCACAGCGGCCGTCGTGCCGTCGGCGCGCAGCTCGTCGCGGCCGGTGCCGCTGCGGAGCGCGCGCACCGCGGCGCCGGGTCGTCTTCCGAACACCTTGTAGACGTGTTCGGCTTGGAGCGTGGACACATACACCTCGCGGGTCGTACCGGAGAACGGCCCGCGCCGGTGGGCCGGCCGGGCCGTGGAGCGGTGCGGGATCCGCCCGCCCCGTGCCCGGCCGCACCGCGACCGGGCGGAAGGGTCCGCTCCGGTTGCGCGGCTGCCCGGCCCCTGCCGGAGGTAAACGCCGAGGTGAGCCACCTCACGCCGGACACGCTCAGGCCTGCGGCTCCGGCTCCGGGTCGTCCAGCATGGAGCTGCGCAGGTGGGCGAGGAGCCGGGTCAGCAGCCGCGAGACCTGCATCTGGGAGATGCCGAGGGCCTCGCCGATCTGGGCCTGGGTGAGCTCCTCCCCGAAGCGCATCTGGAGCATGCGGCGCTCACGCCCGGTGAGCTGCTCCAGCAGCGGCGCGAGGGTCTGGATGTCCTCGACGCGCTCCAGGGCCGGCTCCTCGGCGCCCATGACGTCGGCGAGGGTGTGGCCGTCGCCCACGTCCCCGCCGTGCTCGGGCTGCGGGGCGTCCAGGGAGCCGCTGGTGTGGCCGTTGGCGGCGACGAGCCCCTCGACGACCTCGTCCTCGGAGAGGGACAGGTGCGCGGCGAGGTCGGCGACCGTGGGCACGCGGTCGAGGGTGGTGGTCAGCTCCTCCTTCGCCTTGGCTATGTCGATGCGCAGCTCCTGGAGCCTGCGCGGGACGCGGACGGCCCAGGAGGTGTCGCGGAAGTGCCGTTTGATCTCGCCTGTGATGTACGGCATGGCGAGGGTGGCGAATTCGGTTTCGCGGGCCGGGTCGAACCGGTCGATCGCCTTGATCAGGCCGATGGTGCCGACCTGGACGATGTCCTCGATGTCGCCTGCGTCACCCCGGATGCGGAAGCGTCGCACGGCGTACTGCACGAGTGAGGCGTTCATCTCGATGAGCGCGTTGCGGACGTACTGGTGCTCGGGGGTTCCCTCGGCGAGCTGGCTCAGCCTCTTGAAGAAGACCCTCGACAACTCCCTCGCATCCGCGGGGGCCACCTCCCTGGGCTCCTCGATCCGGGGCAGGTCCGCGATCCGGGCGGCTTCGGTGCCGCGGCGGGGATGGGGGACGGCTGCGACGGTTTCAGTGGTGGAGGACGGGGCAGGGGCGTGCATGGGGTTCGCTCCTTGGGCTTTCGGCTTGCGGCGCGTGACCTTGACTGCGTAGAGGATGGTCTCTTTCCGCTTGTACGTCAAGAAATGCCAAATGCACAGGATTGCCCCTATGTGATACGTCTCACCAGCGGGGCCCGGTCGGTCAGCTGACGCGGAATCCGGTTCCGATGCGGTCACGCCGGTCCCGGGTGAAGGTCAGCCGGTCCCAGGTCGGGAAGGCCAGGTCCGTCACCGCGAGCAGCCTGCCGGAGCGGTCGTGCAGGGTGCGGCGGACAGACAGACCGCAGGACGCGGCGGCGGCCGGCGGGTGCGTCCTGCGGGTCATGGTGAGGGTCTCGGCGATCCTGCCCTCCTCGGCCGTCCGCTCCAACCAGCGGTGCAGGGGACCGAGATCCTCGTCCCGGACCGCCGAACGGTCGAGGTATCCGGCCAGTTCGGTGGTCGCGGCGACCACGTCCGGCCGCAGATACGTGACGGCGTGCCACAGGGTCTGTCCCGCCGGGCCGCGCTCACGGTCGTGGAGGACGAGGGTGGGCTCCCCTCCGCGCATCCCGAGCAGCGCGGCGAGCGAGGGCGGCACGGTGACCAGGGTGAGCCAGCTGCCGGACTGCCCGCGGCCCTGCCCCCGGCCCCCCTCCTGCCCCGGCGCCCGCCCCTGCTCCTGGGGCCGCCCGTCCCCCTGCCGCGCAGGATGAGGGCGGTCCGCCGTTACGGCTCCGGCGGCCGCCGACCGGGTACCGCGGCGCCCCGTGACGATCAGGCCGTCCTCGCGCAACTGCTGGAGGGCGGCCCGTACCGTCTGGCGGTTGACCCCGTAGCGGGCGGCCAGATTCCGTTCGGACGGCAGCCTGCCGGCGGCCCCCTGCGCGGCGGCGCTCTCCAGGTCACGCCTCAGCTCCGCGGCGATCCGCTGGTACTTGGGCAGGGCGGCGGGGCCGCCGCCCCGTGAAGGGGAGGGCATGGCTTCTCCTCTGACGGGTGGTCAAGGACTGCGCGGGTCTGCCCGACCAACGTAGCATTGGTCTATACCTGTCGTGGGCGCCTGCGAGGAACCCGGAGCAGCTTGGCCGAATCCCACCCTCCGGGCCCGCTCCCCCTCAGCCCCGGAGCGGGTTGGGCAGCGGCAGGTAGCGCGCATCGGCCCCGTCCGCCCGCGTCCACCGCAGCAGCAGGTTCGTCTTGGCCGGGAGGGTCGGCGACGCGAGCAGCTCCGCGATCTCGGGCAGACCGTGGGCCGCGTCGTACCGCAGGAACTCCTCACGCACCGCGGGCCACACCAGACCGGCGGCCGCCGGGTGCTCCTCGGCCAGCGCCACCGCCACCTCCGCCAGATGGTTGACCACCAGGCAGTAGACGAGCCGCTGCCAGGCGGCCCGCCGCTCCGTGTCCCGCGGCAGCTTCACCCCCTCCGCATCACGGAACAGGGCCTGCACCGGCATGCCCTGCGCGTCGACCGCGACGAGGGTGTTCTGCAGATGGGCCTCCAGTACGACGCCCCGGCGGGCGAACAGGTCCAGGACCGGCGGGACGACATGGCGCAGGTAAGCCCGCCACCAGCCCGCCGGATCGGCGGTCCGCGCGAGCGGGCTGTCCGCGTGCCCCTCGGCGAGGGAGGCGGCCAGCAGGGCGGTGGCCCCCGGCTCCAGCTGTGCGCGCAGGCCGTCGCGTACCAGGACGGCGAGTTCCTCGAAGGCGAAGGCGGCCGTACGGTAACCCCGGTCGGCGAGCCAGGCCGCGTTCGACCCGGCCTCCCGCAGCCCGGCGAAGCCGGCCCCGGTCTCGGTATCCGTGGCGCGCAGTTTCCGCAGGTCGTGCCGCCACAGCCGGCGTACGTCATTGGTGATCCGCACGTCCAGGCTGAACTTCACGAAGAGGTCGGTGTCCGCGCCGGGTACGTACAGCGTCCGGATCGAGGCGGTCGGCCAGGCCGGGAGCCGGCCGGCGCCCAGCCGCAGCAGCCTCCCGTCGGCGAAGGCCGCTCGGACGGCGGGCGAGCCGCCCACCAGGTCCAGCTGCCAGGGATGGGCGGGCAGCAGCCGGTAGCCGGCGGGCGGGCGCGGCCCGTCGAGCAGTCCGGCCAGGGCGTCGATCGCCTCGGCGGCGGGCGCCCCGCCCTCCTCGGCCACCTGGTCCTCGCGCAGTCCGAGGAAGACGAGCGGGAAGCGGGCGTGCGCCTCAGGTGCGTACGGAAGCCAGCTCGCGGCCGGTGCGCCGCCGCGCGCCTTGGGCGCGGGATGGTAGGGGTGGCCCATGACCAGGGACTGCTCGGAGCGGATGTACGGGTCCTGCGGTGGGTGCGCCGCCGCACGGGCGGCCAGCAGGGCGGCGACGGCCTCACGGCTGTCGGCGATCTCGACCGGGAGTTCGTCGTTCGGGAGGCCCGTGTACTGGAGCAGCTCGTCGGCGGTGAGTTTGACCAGTTCGGTGTGGCTGAGCCGGCGCCAGCCCTGCGCCGTGCGCAGTTCGCCGTGCCCGGGCCGGCGCCCGCCCCGCACCCGCAGCAGCCGCCCGCTGCCGCGCAACCGGTGGACGTCCCCACCCTGCGGGTCGGCCGCCTCCCGGAGCAGGCAGTTGAGCAGGGGGGCGGCGGCGTACGCGTCGGCTGCGGCGTTGAGGTCCACGGATTCCATTCGGTCCATCCAGTGCGCCGGAGGTGCGCGGGGCGTACCAGCGGCCGTGATCTTCAGTATCCGCGAATACCCGGGTATCCGCGATGATGACATGATCATCACGTCGTACGTGAGAGGAGCAGGGCCCTGCACCCCAGCATGAACCTCCCCGCCTCCCCCGCCGAGGAGGCCGTCTCGGCCGAACTGGCCGAGGTGCGCCCCGCCCTCGGCGGCGCGTACCTCGCTGCGCTCGACGGCGCCCGGGCCGCCGTGCTGACCCGCCTGTGGCGGGCGCTCGCCGTCGAACCGCTGCCGTGGGTGGTGCGCCGCACGCGGGGGTCCGACGGGCTGGTGGTCCTGCTGGCCGGGGGCGGACGGCTGGAGGGCCCGCTGCCGGATCCGTACGCCACCGGGCCGTACGTGTCCGAGGTGCTGCTCGACGGCCGGGCGTACCGGCAGGCCGCGCGGCTGGTCAGCGCACTGGGCGTGCCGCACGGGGAGGCCTTCGCCGCCGAGCTCGACGACAGCACCGCCTCGCTGGCGCTGTCCCGCGCGGGCCGACCGGCCGGGCCGCAGCCCGAGCCAGCCGCGGTGTGGGAGTGGGAGCAGCGGCTGGTCGACGGGCACCCGTACCACCCCAACTGCCGTTCCCGGCCCGGCTTCTCGGTGGCCGAGCAGCTGGCGTACGCGCCCGAGCACCGGCCGCTGGTCGAGCTCGGACTGCTCGCCGTACCGGCCGGGGAGTGCCTGGTCGCGGGCGCCTGGCCGGACGCGCTGCGGGACGGCCCGCGGCTGCTGCTCCCGGTGCACCCGTGGCAGGCGGAGCACGTCCTCGCCCGGGCGGATCCGGCGCGGGGCGCCGTCCGCGCCGGCTTCCCGGCCCATCCGCTGATGTCACTGCGGACCCTGGCTCCGGCAGCGGGCGGCGGCCCCGTGCCGGAGGCGCACGTGAAGACGGCCCTGAGCACCCGGCTGACCTCCTCCGTACGGGACATCTCCCCCTACTCCGTCGAGACGGCCGCCGCGGTCTCCGCCTTCGCGCAGGCGCTGTGCGAGCGGCTCGACGGGCGGCTGCACATCACGCGCACCCTGGGCGCCGCCACCGCGCACAGCCCCGACCTGGCGGCGGTGCTCCGCGAGCCGCCCGAGCGGTACGCGGACGGGGCGGCGGGCGAGCGGCTCCTGCCGGTGGCGGCCCTCGCCGGGACGGCGTACGCGCGCTCGGCGTCGTGGCGGGCCGAGTTCGCGCGGCTCGCGCTCGACGTGTGCCTGCGGGTGCTCGACCTCGGGGTGGCGCTGGAGGCGCACGGTCAGAACCTCCTCGTGGTGCTCTCCCCCACCGGAACGCCGCTGCGGCTGGTCTACCGGGACCTCGCCGACATCCGGATCAGCCCGGCCCGGCTGGTCCGGCACGGACTGCCGGTGCCGCCCCTCGCGGGGCGGCTGATCACCGACGACGAGACGGCGCTGCGGCGCAAGCTGTTCGGTTCCCTGCTGACGGGCGCGCTCGGTGCCACGGCCGGCTCGGCGGCGGCCTTCGGCGAGGCCCTGTCCGTGGCCGCCGCCGACCTGCCCGCCACCGCCGACACGCACGCCCTGCTGAGCGCGCCGCTGCCCACCAAGGCCCTGACGCTGATGCGGCTGAGCCCCGAGGTGCCCGGCGACCAGTGGGCCGAGCTGGACAATCCGCTGGCCGCGGGCGAGTCGGGCGCCAGGGCGCGCTGCGCTCCGGGAGCGTGACGACCTCGTACCCGTAACCGTTGGACCGGGCCCTGCGGGCCGCCTTCGCCGAGTGCGTGCAGGGTGAGGACGACCCCGGGGCCCTTGACCGGGTTGCCGTCGAAGGCGGCTCTGCGGGGCGGGTGGGCCCTGGGCCGTTCGGGGGGCAACGCGAGCGCCGTGGGCCCGCCTTCGCCGCGATCGGCGCGGGCGATGGCAGGAAGGAGGAATGAGCCTCCACCGCCGCCGCGTCCTGGGGAGCGCGGCCGCCGCCCTCCTCGCCGCCCTCGGGGCGGCGGCGCCCGCGCGGTCCTCCCCGTCGGGGCCGGACTTCGGGGCCCTGGCGCGCGTACTCGACGGGCGGGTGGTACTGCCGGGCGAACCGGACTACTCCGAGGCCCGGCGGCTGTTCCAGCCCCGCTTCGACACCGTTGCGCCGGGCGCCGTGGCCTATCCCGCGCACGCCGGCGACGTGGCCGCCTGCCTGGACTTCGCCCGCCGCTCGGCCGTCCCCGTGGTGCCGCGCGGCGGGGGCCACGGTTACGCCGGCTGGTCGACCTGTGCCGGCGGGCTCGTCGTGGACGTCGGCGCGATGGCGCAGGTGGCGCTCGACGGCGCCGGGTCCGCGCCCGGGGTGCGGATCGGCGCCGGGGCACGGCTCGGGGACGTGGCCGCGGCCCTCGCCGCCCGCGGACTGGGCATCCCGACCGGGCTGTGCCCCTCGGTCGGGATCGCCGGGCTCACCCTCGGCGGCGGGCTGGGCCTGGCCTCCCGGGCGTACGGCACCGCCTCGGACCGGCTCACGGCCGCGACCGTGGTCACCGCCGACGGTTCGGTGCGCGAGGTGGACGCCGACCGTGACCCCGGCCTGTACTGGGCCCTGCGCGGGGGCGGGGGCGGCAACTTCGGGATCGTCACCGAGTTCCGCTTCCGTACCCACCCGGTCGCCGACGCCGCCTTCGCCGAACTCCACTGGTCCGCCGCCCAATCCCCGGCGGTGCTGCGCGGCTGGCAGCGCTGGCTGACCGCCCTGCCGGAACCTTTCTGGAGCCAGGTGGAGTTCACCGTCGACGGCGGGCCGGTGCCGGCCCCGGCCCTGCGGGTGGTCTGCCTCGACGGGCGCGACGAGCTGGACCGGCAGCTGACCCGGTTGTCCGGCCTGGTCGGCGGGGAGCCCCGGGACGACTGGACCGTCGTCCGCGGCTACGGGGACACCGTACGGGCCGTGGCGGGCTGCCTGGAGCTGAGCGCGGCCCAGTGCCGGCTGCCGGGATCCCTGCCCGGCCACGGTCCGCAGGGGCGGCTCGGCCGCGACGCGTACGCCGCCCGCTCCGACTTCTGGGCCGGCCCGGGGCTGCCGGAGGCAGCCGTCGACGCGGTCCTGGCCGCACTGGCGCGGTACGCGCAGGCAGCGCCGCGCGGCGGCATCGGGGTCGTGCAGTTCGACGGGGTCTGCGGCGGGGCGGTCAACCGGGTCCCGGCCGCCGCCACCGCGTTCGCCCACCGCGACAGCGCCTTCCTCGCCCAGTACCTCGCCTACTGGCCCACGACCGCCCCGCCCTCCGAGGTGTCCCGGCACCAGGCCTGGCTCGACGGGCTCTGGCAGGACCTGCGGCCCTGGGCGAGCGGCAGCGCGTACCAGAACTACACCGACCCGAAGCTGTCCACCTGGCGCGAGGCGTACTACGGGCCGAACCTGCCGCGTCTCGAAGAGGTCCGGCGCCTCCACGACCCGGACCGGCTGTTCCGCTTCCCCCAGGCGATCTAGGCGATGCAGGCGATTGAGGCGATGCAGGCGATGCAGTGCAGGCGATTCAGAGGAGCCCGAATGCGACGTGTGTTGACGGTGGCCGCGGCAACGGCCGCCCTGTTGCTGCCCGGCGGCCCGCTGCCCGAGGCCGAGGCGGGCAGTGCCCTGCCGGGCCCCGGCCGGTGGTCCGCCCGGGAGGCGGAATCCTTCTGGACGGCGGACCGCATGGCCTCCGCGGTGCCGATGACCCCGGGGTCGGCAGCGGCCGCCACCGACCCCGGCACCGGCCAGGACTTCGACGGGATCCCGGTCGTGGGCCGGATGTTCGTGATGAAGGGCGGCGGAGCGTACTTCTGCACGGCCAGCGTCGTCTCCTCGCCCGGCCGCAACCTGGTGCTCAGCGCCGCGCACTGCCTGCTCGGCACCGACGCCCGCCAGGTGGCCTTCGTACCGCTCTACACGGCGCAGACCCCTCAGCCGTACGGCATGTTCCCGGTGGTGCGCGACACCGCCGGACGCTCCAGGGTGTGGATCGACCCCCGGTACAAGAGCCTGGGCCCCGACAAGGGGGCGACCCTGGACGTGGCCTTCGCGCAGGTCGGGCCGGATGCGGACGGCTTCCCGGTGGAGGACGTGGTCGGCGGCAACCGCCTGGTCACCGGCGCCGGCTACGCGCACCCGCGGGTGTCGCTGATCGGCTATCCGGCGTCCGCCGCGCGGCCGCGGCTGTGCGTGAACCGTACGACCAGGTTCACCAGCACAGACCCGGGCATCCCGGGATCGTTCCTGCGGATCGACTGCACCGGCTACCCCGGCGGGACCAGCGGCGGCCCGTTCCTGACCCGCTACGACAAGGACACCGAGACCGGCGACGTGGTGGGGGTGATCGGCGGCTGGAAGACCGGCGGGGACACCGCCGACACCTCCTACAGCTCCTACTTCGGCCAGGACGTCAAGGCCTTGTACGAGAAGGCTGTTGCCGGGGCGGGGACGGGGTGAGCGCCGGGACCCGGCGGGTCCGGCGCGGGTTGCCCACCGTAGGCGGCGTCTGCACCAGGCCGTCGGCGGTCAGCGGGTCGGCGGGTGCCAGCGCGAGCTGACGCCGCAGGTCCGCGAGGGCCGCGTGGACGGGCGCGAGGACGAGCGCGGCGCGCGGGTGGGTGTACGCCAGCGCGTGCGCGGTGGTCTCGATGGTCTCGGCGGCGTCCTCGGCCGCGCCGCGGCTCCAGCCGCCCGGCTCGCCGCAGCGCCGGGGGGCGACGGCGTCGTACAGGTGGCAGGCGGCATCGGCCGCGGCGTCGGCCCGTTCACCGACGCCCGGCGCCGCGATGATCGGCAGCAGCTCCATGCCCCGTCAACGAGCGGGCCCGCGCCGGGGAACGGACGCGGCGCCGACCGCTCCTCACACCACTGCCTGGAGCCACAGCGGGAGCAGCAGGAGCGAGACCACCGAGCTCTTGATCACGAGGGAGGCGGAGAGGTCGACCCCGACGTCGTAGCGCTGGGCGAAGACGAACAGGTTCTGCGGGGTGGGCATCGCGGCGATCAGGACGAGGTACGTGAGCCACTGGCCGCCGACCCCGAAGAGCGCCCCGCACACCGCCCAGGTCAGCAGCGGGAAACCGAGGCACTTGAAGGCGACGAGGGCCATCTCCTCGCGGCTGGTGCCCCGGACGTCCAGCCCCTGGCCGCCGAGGTGCAGACCGAGGGCGAACAGCGCGACGGGCGAGGCGCTGTCGCCGACGAAGGCGGCCCCGTCCAGCAGCACCTTCGGCAGGTGCACCGACAGCAGGTTCAGCAGGATCCCGGCGTTGCAGGCCAGGACCAGCGGGGTCACCAGCGAGGCGCCGACGGCCCGCGCGAGCCGCTGCCCGGGGCCGCCGGCGCCGGGGCCGGTCCGGCCGAGCTCCATGATGGCGATCACTACGAGCGACAGCACGCAGACCTGGAACAGCAGCACGGGGAAGATCGGCGCGGCCGTCCCGAAGAAGGTGATGAAGACGGGGACGGCGAAGTAGGCCGTGTTCACCTGGACCCCCGCCATCACGCGCAGCGCCACGGCGCGCGGCTCGCGTACGCCGTAGGCCGCGGCGGCGAGGGCGACGGCGAGCACCGCGAGGGCGGCGGCCGCGGCATAGCCGCCGATGGCCCGCCAGTCGAAGAGGGCGCCGAGGTCGCTGGCGTAGATGTTGCCGAACAGGTAGCAGGGGACCGCGAAGAGGAAGGCGTAGTCGGCGAAGACCTTCGAGGCCTCGGCGGGGATGATCTTTCGGCGTGCGAGCAGCGCACCGGCCCCGAAGGCCAGCAACACCGGCACCAGCTTCTCAAGTGCGGCTGCCAAGCCCATGCGTACCGGATCCCCCGTGATCGACTGCGTGCAGCCTACCCGGACCCGGTGCCCCACCCGGGCCTGCGCCTCCGCCCCCGCGCACCAGGTCGAATCGGCACCGGAGGATCTAGTCTGTCCGGTCATGAGCGACCGCGCCCGTAGTCCCGCCGCCGCCCGGGCGCCCCGTGCACTGACCCGGTTCTCCGTGGCCCTGCGCACGCCCCCCGGGGCGGCCGAGCCGCTGCTGGCGCAGGCCCCCAGGGCCTGGCAGCGCCGCCTGCCGTACCTGGTCGCCGCCGTCTGCGTGCTGACGCTGGTGCCGGTGACGATCACGGTGCTGGTTTCCCAGTACCGGCTCGGCGGGGGGTGGGCCGGCGCGCTGGGTGTCGCGCAGGCCGTGCCGCTGCTGCTGGCCGTGACCCGGCCGCTGGCCGCCTGGGGTCTGGTCCTCGCCGCGGACACGCTCGGGGCGGTGCTGCTGATCGACGCCGGCGGGGTGGCCGGGCACGCCTGGCCCTGGACCCCGATGGCCGTCGTGGGCTACCTGGTGCTGATGGTCTGCCTCGGACTGCGGGAGACCGTCCGCACGCTCGTCGCGGTGTGGCTGGTGACCGGCGGCGTCGGGGTGGTGCTCGGCTTCTACCGGCCCGCCGGGGTGACCGACACGATCGCCCTGCTGTTCGTCCTCGGCGGCACCGTCCTCGCCCTGACGGGCGCGCTGCGTGGGCTCGGCGAGGCCCAGCGGCGGATCGCCGAGCAGGAGAGCATCAGCGAGGCCGAGCGCGCCCGGCGCACGCTGCTGGAGGAACGGGCGCGGATCGCACGCGAGTTGCACGACGTGGTGGCCCACCACATGTCGGTGATCACCGTGCAGGCCGATTCGGCGCCGTACCGGCTGCCGGGGATGCCCGAGCCGGTGCAGGAGGAGTTCGCCGCCATCGCGGCCAGTGCCCGGGAGTCCCTGGGCGAGATGCGGCGGCTGCTGACCGTGCTCCGCGGCGACGGGAAGGAAAGCGAGCGGGCGCCGCAGCCGGGGCTCGTGCGGCTCCAGCAGTTGATCGAGACGACGGTGCGGGCCGGTCAGCCGGTGGAGCTGTCGATGGCCGCCGGCGTGCCGGAGGCGGTACCGCCCGCCGTGGACCTGTCGGCGTACCGCATCGTGCAGGAGGCCCTCGCCAACGTGGTGCGGCACGCCCCGGGCGCGCCGACGCGGGTCTCGGTGAGCCGGGCCGCCGAGGAGGCGGACGAGGTGCTGCTGGTACTGGTGGTCAACGGGCCCGCCCCGGAGGCCGTGGTGGCGCTGGAGAGCACGGGCACGGGGCACGGCCTGGTCGGCATGCGCGAGCGCGTACGGTTGACCGGCGGGACACTGGACACCGGTCCGCTGCCCGACGGCGGCTTCCGGGTCGCCGCCCGCCTGCCCCTGAACGCTTCGGACGAGGACGACAGTTGACCATCCGCGTGATCATCGTCGACGACCAGGCCATGGTGCGGGCCGGGTTCGCCGCGCTGCTGTCGGCGCAGGCCGACATCGACGTGGTGGGTGAGGCCCCCGACGGCCGCCAGGGGGTCTTCGTGGCCCGCTCGGTCCACCCGGACGTGGTCCTGATGGACGTACGGATGCCCGAGATGGACGGGCTCGCCGCGGCCCGGGAGATCCTCGACCCGCCGCCGGGCGTGGTGCACCACCCGAAGGTGCTGATGCTGACCACCTTCGACATCGACGACTACGTGTACGAGGCGCTGCGGGCCGGGGCCTCCGGGTTCCTACTGAAGGACGCCCCTCCGGCCGATCTGATCGCGGCGGTCCGGGTGGTGGCCTCGGGCGAGGCGCTGCTCGCACCCTCGGTGACCCGGCGGCTGATCGCGGACTTCGTGCAGCAGCGCCCGGCCCCGCGCAAGGACCCGGCGCTGCGGCTGAACGGGCTGACCCCGCGGGAGACCGAGGTGCTGGAGCTGATCGCGCGGGGGCTGTCGAACCAGGAGATCGCCGGGCACCTGGTGGTGGCCGAGCAGACCGTCAAGACGCACATCGGGCGGGTGCTGGCCAAGCTGGACCTGCGTGACCGGGCGCAGGCCGTGATCTTCGCGTACGAGGCGGGGCTGGTGCGGCCGGGCGACAGCGCCTGAGCCCGCCCCGCCCGGCGCCCGGTGCGGGGGCCGTCTCCCGGGGGGCGTCTCCTCCACCCCCTACCGGGGTATGACACCGGACTTGGCTCCACGGTCCGACGTCCGGCCCGGCACCCCCTTCCTACCTTCCTCCTCGTCACGAGGAGAGGAGAAGGGGCATGCGCCGCTTCGGAAGGACCCTGGTCGCGGCCGCACTGGCGGTGACCGTGGTCGCGGGCACCGCGGGATGGGCAGCCGGCGACCGCCGGGAGGCGGTCACCGGCCCGCCGCCGGGGGCCGCCGCCTGGCGGGCCGACGCCTCAGGCCCGGCCCTGCCCGATCCGGCGAGCGCGCGCCCGCACGACGTGGCGCGGTTCTTCGCCGGGCTCGACCGGGCGCGGAAGCGGGACCTGATGCGTCGCCACCCGCTGGTGGTGGGCAATCTGGACGGGGCGCCGGTCGCCCTGCGGTACGAGGCGAACCGGCAGGCGATCCTGGCGACCGGCGAGACGCGCTACGCCTCGCTGGCCTCGCCGGGACGGCAGGTCCTCGCCTTCGATCCTCGGGGGCGCGGGCAGGTGGCCGAGGTGTTCGGGGACCTGGAGCGGGCGGCCCGCGTGTCGGTGATCGTGCCGGGTTCCGACAGCGACGCCACCGGCCACGACGCGCCGCGCGCCGCTCACACCGGCCCGGCCGGGATGGCCCGGTCGCTGCGCGCCTCGGCCGGCGCGGACACCGCCGTGGTGGCGTGGACCGGCTACACCACACCGGTCGGCGTGGGACTGGACGCGGCGGGCGGGCGGCTCGCGGAGGCGGGCGCGGTCCGGCTGGCCCGTTTCACGGAGGGGCTCGACGCGGTCGGCGCGCCCGATCCGGTGCTGTTCTGCCACAGCTACGGGTCGGTGGTCTGCGGGCTGGCCGCCCGGCACACCGACGCCACCGACCTCGTCGTCCTGGGCTCCCCCGGCATGCGCGCGGGCAGCGCCGCCGCTCTGCACACCCGTGCCAGGGTCTGGGCGGCGCGCGGACCCTCCGACTGGATCGCGGACGTACCGAACGTGGAGTTCGCCGGGATCGGCCACGGCGCCGACCCGGCCTCCCCCGCCTTCGGCGCCCGGAGGGTGCCGGCCGCCGATGTCCGGGGGCACACCGGCTACTTCGCGCCCGGCACCCAATCCCTGACGGCTTTCACCGCCCTCGCGAAGGGAGAGGTCCGATGAGCGTGGCGACCCCGCTGAGGCGGACGGCCGAGCGGATCGACCGGCAGACCCCCGCGCACCGCGACCGGGCCGTCGACGGGCTGCGCGCGCTCGCGCTGCTGGCCGTACCGACGGGCCACTGGCTGCTCGGCGGGTTCACCCTGGACGCGCAGGGCGCGCTGCACAACGCGAGCCCGCTGTCCTCGTTCGGTGCTCTCGCGCCCGCCGGCTGGATCCTGCAGATGCTCGGCATCTTCTTCCTCGTCGGCGGCTACGCCTCGGTGCTCTCGTACCACCGCAGGAAAAGCTCCGCCGGCGCCTGGCTGAAGGGCAGGTCGGCCCGGCTGGGGCGGCCTGTGCTCGGCGTCACGGCGGTGTGGGCGCTGGCCGCGCCGGTGCTGTACGCGGCGGGGGTGCCCGGGACCACGCTGCGGACCGCGGCGACGCTGGTCGTCCAACCGCTGTGGTTCGTGGGCGTGTACGTGGTGCTCACCGCGCTGACCCCGTACTGCGTGCGGGCGGCGCGCCGTCTCGGCGGCTGGGCGGCGGCTCCCCTGATCGCCTTCGTCGCGGTGGTGGACCTGCTGCGCTACGGCCCGCTCGCGGACTCCGTACCGTCCTGGCTCGCGCTGCTGAACGTCCTGCCGGGCTGGCTGTTCGCCTATCAGCTCGGAGTGTCCTGGGGCGAGGGGCGGATCGGTCGGCGCGGGGCCCGGCTGCTGCTGGCGGGCGGGACGGCCCTGTTCGCCGCACTGCTGCTGGTCTTCCACTACCCGGTGTCGGTGGTGGGCGTGCCGGGTGCCGCGCGCACCAACTCGCACCCGCCGTCGCTGCTCGTACTGGCCCTGGCCGCGGCGCAGTCGGGGGCGGCCATCCTGCTGCGGGACCGGCTGGCGCGGCTGCTGTCCCGGCCTGCCCTGTGGGCTCCGGTGGTCGTGGTCAACCTGTGCGCGATGACGATCCTGTGCTGGCATCAGAGCGCCATGCTGGCGGCGGCGGTGCCCGGTTCGTTCGCCGGCGCGGTGCCCGGCCTGACGACGGCTCCGGACAGCCTCGGCTGGATCGCCGCCCGAGTGGCCTGGATGCCGGTGTTCGCCGCCCTGTTGGTGCTCCTCGTCCGGTACGCGCGGCGGTTCGAGGAGCCGTGGACCCGGGTCACCGCCCTGCGGCGGACGGCCGCGGGGCTGCTGGCCGCAGGGTTCGCGGTGTTCGCGCTGGGCCTGGCCTGACGGCTCGCGCCGGGCCGGGCGTGACGGCTGCCGTCCGGCGCCGGGTCAGGCGATGGAAGCGGCCACGATGGCCGCCACCGCCAGGTTGCAGGAGGCCGTGACCCAGACCGCCGGGTGGGGCTCCGGGTCGACGACGATGGCGCCGAGCCGGCCGGGGGTCACCAGGTCCAGGACGAGGAAGGCCACGGCCATCAGGACCAGGCCCAGGAGGCCGAACGCCGCGGTGGACAGCAGGCCCTTGCCGAAGTCCTCGTACGTCGTCCAGATCGAGGTGAAGACGATCCCGCCGACACCGAGGAGCGCGGAGCTGAGCATCACGGCCGCGTTGCGGTTGCGCTCCTCCCAGATCTGCTTCGGGAGCTTCCCCGGCGTCAGCACGTCCACCAGGACGATGCCGAGGATCAGCAGGACCAGGCCGAGGGCGCCGTAGGCGCTGGTGCGGCCGAGTCCGCTCAGGATGTCGCTCATGGGAAGCCTGTCTCCGCTGGGGGTGGGAACGGGTGGGAACCTGTGGTCGGGGTGGCCGAATCTATCGCACGGAATCCCCGCGGACCACGGGGAGTCCGCAGGACGGCACAGGCACAGGGGGGGCGGAGCATGGCCGGGCTGAGGGCGGCGCGGGCCGGGGAGGCACATGAGCTCAGCGCGCTTGCGCTGCGCTCCAAGGCCCACTGGGGGTACGGGGCCGCGTTCCTGGCTGCGTGCGCGCCCGAGTTGGAGATCCGGGAGGGGGAGCTGGCGGCCCGCCGGATCGTGGTGGCGCAGGAGGGCGGGCCCGGCGGCGAGGTCCTCGGGCTCGCCTCCTTGGAAGGGTCGCCGCCGCAGGGACGGCTGGGGCTGCTGTTCGTGGAGCCGGAGGCGATCGGGCGGGGCGTGGGGCGGCTGCTGTACCGGGACGCGCTGCGGCGGGCCGTGGAACTGGGCTTCGAGCGGCTGGTGATCGACGCCGATCCGCATGCCGCCGGGTTCTACCGGGCGATGGGGGCCGTGGCGCCCGCCGGGGGGTCCGGCCACGACGACGTGCCGCCGGGCCTGGTGCGCTTCGAGGTGGCCCCCGTCCCGCTCGCCGGCTGGGCACGGGCCTGGACCGGGGGCGGCCCCGCGGTGCACGTGGGCAACGTCGCCGAGTACAACGCCCAGTTCGCCGACACCTCCCTGGACCGCGGGCAGCGGGCCGCGCACCACTATGCCTGCCTGGCCGCCTTCTACAGCCCGCTGCCGGGGGCGCTGGTCCTGCCGCTGCCGGTGTCCCGGGGCTGGATCGGGCTGGTCTGCCGCCCGCTGGGCTGGGAGGGGGTGGAGGTGTACGACGGGCTCGCGGAGCAGGGCCCCGGCCTCTCGGATGCCGTACGGGCCCGCCCGGCGCTGGCCGCACTGCTGACCTCGGGCGGGCTGCCCCTCGTACCGTGGGGGCGGACCGCCGCGTTCGGGCGGCTGGCGGGGTGGCCGTGGCGGCCGCAGCAGCTGCGGTACGAGTCGAAGGCGGCGGCGCACGGCCTGTTCGCCCGGATCCTGGCGGACGGCGGGCATCCCGCGATCGTGCTCCCCGCCCAGTGGCGGGCCCGGAGCCGGCGGGCCGCGGCCGGAATGCTGGCCGCCCGCGTCGAGGCAGGCCGGTGCACGGTGCTGAAGTCGGAGCACGGGGTAGGCGGTTCGGGCACCGTGATCGCACCGCCCGACCGGGTCCGGGCCGCCGGCGGGGCGCAGGCCTTCCTGCGCGGGCTGCCGCGGGGGCCGCTGCTGGTGGAGGAGTACGTGTCCGGCCCGGCGGAGCCCGGTGCCGTACGCGACCTGACCTACGACGGCTTCGTCGACGCGGCGGGCCGGGTGCACGAGGTCGGCGGCGCGGTGATGGACGTCGAGGGCTCCGGCTACCGCGGAGCGACGGTCGGACCCGGCGTGGTGCCGGCCTGGGCGCTGGAGCCGCTCCTCGGGTTCGGCGGCGCGGTGGGCCGAGAGCTGGCCGCGGCCGGCTACCGGGGCTGGTTCGACGTGGACTTCGTCGCCGACGGCGACGGACGCCTGGCGCCGACCGAGGCGAACCTGCGCCTGACCGGGCCGTCCGTCGCCTTCATGGTGGCGGCCCGGCTGGACGCGCTGCGGGGCGCGGGACACCTCGTACGGATCGTCGACCGGGTGGAGTTGGGGGCCCGGCTGCCCGATGCCCCGCTGGAGGAGCTGTGCCGGGAGTGGGCCCGGGCCTGTGCCGGACTGGGAGCCGTGTTCGTGCCGGCGATCACGACCGGGGCTTTCGACCCCCGGCCCTGGCTGGGGGCCCTGCTGGCCGCGCACAGCGCCGGGACCCTGGATGCGGCGGAGGCCCTGATCCGTTCCCGGGCCCTGGAGCCGGGTGCGCCGTTCCGGTGAAACCCCGCCGCCGGAGTGTGCGGCGGGGCGCCCTCAGGCGTCCTCGCGCAGGTGCTGCGCCTGCGCGGTGAGCCAGGCCGGGGGGACCATCTCCGCGTTGCGGCCGGCGCCCTCCGCGGCCCGGTCCAGGGCGTCGGCGGCCGCGCGCGGGGCGGGCACCGCACGGGCCCGGGCCGCTTCGGCGAGCGCCTGCGCCGCCGCGGCCTCGGCGGCCCCGGCGCGCTCCAGGGAGGCGGCCGCGCGCTCGGCCGTCTCGGCCGCCTGCCCGTACCGGCCCAGGGTCCACTGGGCCCAGGCGGTGTTGTAGAGGCACACGCCCTCGGTCCGCGGGTTCTCCATGGCCGAAGCCGCGCGCAGCGCCTCCTCCAACGGGGCCAGGGCCTCCTCGGGCCGGCCCAGGGCGAGCAGGGCCACGCCCTGGGCGTTCAGCGCGTAGTCCGTCGCCTCCTGGACACCTGCGGCCGCATAGGCGCGGACGGCCCGGTCGCCCGCCGTGACGGTCTCCTCCCAGCGGCCCAGGGACAGCAGGGCCGTGAACCGGGCGTTCCAGGAGCGGGCCTCGGTGAGCCGGTCTCCCGAGGCCGCGGCGAGTTCGCTCAGCCGGTCGGCGCCCGCCAGGGCCGCTTCGCCGTCGCCGAGGGTGCTGTGGGCGAGGCTGAGGCTGAGGACGGCGTGGGCCTCGGCTTCGGCGTCGCCGTTCTCCCGGGCCAGCTCGCCGGCCCGGGCCAACGGGCCCGTGGCGTCCTGGAGGCGGCCCAGCTGCCGGTGCGCGTCGCCGAGGCCGAACACGGCCTCCTGGAGCGCCGGGCGGTCTTCGAGGCGCTCGGCCACCTCGGCGGCCTCCGTGAAGAGTTCGAGCGCGTGCGGCAGCGGGCCGCCGCTCAACCGGGCGTGGCCGAAGCTGATGAGATGGGCGAGACGTGCCCGGTCGTCGGTCACTTGTTCCTCCAGTGTCAGGTGCATCGAGATCGCCGCGAGCACGGAGCCGTGCCAGACCATCCATTCCCCGATGGCGGCGAGGACCAGCGCGGCACCGTCCATGTCCCCGGCCCGCACCCGGTGGTCGAATGCGCGCCGGTGCGCCTGTACGTCGTCCAGCGTGCGCCAGTCCCGGCGCGGCGGGGCGATCCGCGCGTACCAGTCGGCCGCCCGCAGTTCCAACGCCCGCCGCCCCAGCGGTCCTTCGGCGGGAAGGGCGCCGTAGGCGAGGTCGGCGTCCATCGGATGCAGCGCATACGTGCGGGTTCCCCGGTCCACGGACAGCATGCGCATCCTCAGCAGCCCGGACAGGGCGGCCGTGACGTCGAGGGCGGGATCGAGGCCGCCGGCGATCCACTCGACCGCCTCCCGCGTCGCGGGGGTGCGCAGCACCGCGAGGACGTTCAGCACGCTGCGGCTGTCGGCGCCGAGGCGCCGGTAGCGGTCCTGGGCGAGGCCGGCGACCACGTCGCCGCGCAGGGTGAAGTCCTCCAGCACGTCCTCCAGGGTCGGCAGCATCAGCGTGTCGTCGGCCATGGCGCCCACCAGCAGCTCCAGTGCGCGGGGCACCCCGTGGACACGGACCGCCGCCTGCAGCAGCTGCTCGTCCGACAGCTGCGCCACTCCGAGGCTGCCGTCCTGGTCGAGTTCGCGCAGCAGCGCGACGGATTCGGCGGGCGGCAGTCCGTCGGACAGCTCGACCTCGGCGGCGAACCGGCGCAGCTCGGGCGGGAGCCGCAGCGGCAGCTGCGAGGTGATCAGCAGCCGCGGCGTGGCCCGTGCCCGGAAGAGGCAGTCGAAGAAGGCGTCGAGCTCCTCGTCGTCGAGCCGGCCGTCGTCCAGGAGCCGGTCCTCCAGGTTGTCGACCAGGATGACGAAGAGCCGGTCCCCCATCGCGGCGAACAGTTCGCCGATCTTGTCCGGGACGGGGCGGTCGGCGGCCCAGACCTCCAGGAGGCGTGCTTCGTGTGCGGGGCCCAGGGCGCGGGCGCAGTCGAAGTAGAGGCGTTCGAGGGAGACCCCGGAGGTGCGGGTACTCAGGTTGACGAGGGCCGCCGGAAGCGGCCCCTGCGCGTGGCCCGGCCACTCGCCGCGTTCCAGCGTCTCCATGACCTTGGCGGCGACGGCGCTCTTGCCGATGCCGCGGCGTCCCGTGACGGTCACCATGCGGATGGCCGAGTCGGCGAGGTGGCGGCCGATCAGGTCCCGCGCCTCGGTGCGGTCCTTGAACAGCTCCAGCCCGTGGGCGACCGGCAGCCCGATGACCTTCGCGGTGGCCTGCGGGGTCGGTGTGTCCGGGCCGGGCGGCTCGGCGCCGACGTCCGGCAGCGCCGCCGGATCGGGGATCGCCAACAGCGCCGCCAGCTCCGCCCGGCGGGCTTCGGCGACCCCGTGCAGCGTGTGGTCGACACGGACCGCCGTCAGCCGGCCCAGCCCTTCTCCGCGGTGGTGTTCGGCGACGACCCCGACGAGGTACGGCCCGGCCCATACGGCGGCCCCGGACATGCCGGACCACGGTGACACGGCGGGATCGGGGTCGGCCGCGGCCACCGGCACCGTGATCTCCAGGGTGCCGGTACGCAGGTTGGAGAGGGCGGCAACGGTCCCGTCGGCCTGGTGCAGTTCCCGGAACTGCCTGCCGTCGGCGCCGCGCCGGCGCTTCCACAGGGGAAAGCCCGCCGCGTGGACGTCGATGACGGCATGGCGGTCGTCGCCGATGCGGCCGAACCGCGCGGGCGGAACGGGCCCCGCGCCCGCCGGGGGTGTGAAGGTCAGCACCGCCACGTCGGTGGCCGGATCCGACCAGGCGAGCTCCGCCCCGGCCGCCCACTGGCCCGGCCGGTCGGCGTCGAACCGCACCCGCACCGCCGCGGCCCCCGCCACCACGTGGAAGGCGGTCAGCACCGCCGTGTCACCGACCCGGTAGCCCGAGCCGCGCCGCCCGCCTCCGGCGGAGGTGGTGACGATGACCTCGGCGATGCGGTGCGGGTCCAGTCCGCCGCGCCCGGCGGGCGCCTCAGTCCTCACCGAGCAGCTCGTCCCCGGAGATCAGGGCCATCTGCTCCGGCGCGTCCGCCCGTACGGGCTGGAGCGTCAGCGTGAGCTTCTGGGTGACCGTGGCCGAGTGCTTGGCCGAGGCGCCGGCGTCGAACACCCAGAACCTCACCTTCACGCCCGGTTCGCGGGTCCGCTCCACTCCCACGGTCAGTTCCAGTTCCACGCGCTCCGCCTTGAACTTCAGGTCGGAGTCCTCGCCGTCGGACATGGCCCGGCTCAGCTCCCGGCGCAGTTGCGTGATCATGTCCGCCAACTCGACCGCATCGTTCACAGGAAAGGCCCCCCAGACCGGATCCGCACGTCAACTACCCACGATAGTAGGCAACATCATCGCGCATCATCGCGCAGGGGCGGACCCGGGTTCAGGGGGTTTCCCCGTCGTCGGAGGGCGGGGCGGGCCTGCGGCTCAGGAAGTGGGCCACGATGGCCGCCGCGATCATCAGCGGGATGTTGAAGGCGTAGACCAGGGCGGCCTGGAGCGGCCAGTCCCGCTTGTCGGCGAGGCGGTAGAAGTTGTCCTGGGGCCACCAGGCGACCAGCAGGTAGACCACCGCCAGGTGTGCGGCCGTGGTCAGGGCCCGGCCGCGGCCGTGGCGCAGCATCGCCCGGCGGCCCGTGAAGAGGAAGGCCAGCCCGGCGGCGAAGGCGGCGCCTTCGAAGAGGTAGAGGACGAAGAAGAGGAACGCCCAGGGACCCGGCACCCCGGTCAGGTCGGTCGACCCGGGCCACAGCGCGCCCGTCAGCAGGTAGAGCACGAAGCCGGCGACGCCCATTCCGAGGGCCCCGCAGCCCACGGCGCAGGAGGTGGGGAGCTCTGCGCCACGGGCGGCCGCGTACTTGCCCCCGCTGCGGGCGGCCCCCTCCCCCGGCTCGCCCTGCCGGGGCTGGGCCAGGGCGGCCCGGTCCTCGCGGCCCGCGCGGGTGCGGGGCAGGACCCGGAGCGGGAACACCGCGTCCGGGGTCTGCGCCGGGAGCACCTTGCCCGCCAGGTGGTCGCGCAACGTTTCGATGTCCGGCAGGTCGGCGGCCGGGGACCGGGCCTGCGCGCCGGCCGGCGGGGCGAGGTGGGCGACCAGCCGCCGCCGGCCGGGCCTGGTCTCCGTCTCGGCCACGAGCGCGGCACCGACGGCCCGGTGGCCCCGGATGGCGGCTTCGACCGGGTGCGGGTCCAGTTCGCGGCCGCCGGTGGTGATCCGGTCCTGGATCCGGCCCGTGAACTCCAGCAGCCCGTCGGGGCGCAGCCGCCCGAGGTCGCCGGTGGGGATCGGGTCGCCCCCGTCGGGCGGGGTCAAGTGGATCTCGGCGCCGCGCAGTTCGACCCGGCAGCCGGGGAAGGCGGTACCGATCAGGCAGAGTTCCTCGGGGTCGTCCAGGGGGCGGGGCAGCTGGGACAGTTCGGAGCCGGTTCCGGTGCCGGCGGTTTCCGCGAGCGCGTAGACGTTCACGACGCGGGCGCCGGTGCGCAGGCTGCCGTGCAGGGCGTCCTGTTCGTCGAGGAAGAGGCGGTCCCCGGTGACGGTGACCAGCCGCAGCGAGCGCAGGGCCGGGTCCGGCCGGCCGCGCCCGGGCGCCTGCTGCCCGCGCAGCAGCAGCCGGGCCGCTCCGGCCGGGTCGGTGTGCAGGACGTCCACCTGCTCCGCCTCGACGGCCCGGCGTATCTCCTCGGGCTTCCAGGGCGAGCGGCCGGGAAGGACCAGGGCCCCGCCCGAGCACAGGGCGCGGGTCCATCCGGCGGCGAAGGCGGCGAGATCCGCTCCGGGGGTGATCAGGTGCCGGTCCTCGGGGGTCAGCCGGCCCAGCTCGGCCCAGCTCTCGTACGCGGCGAGCAGCCGGGCGTGGCCGACGGGGACGGGGCGGGCGGACACGGCGCTCGTGAAGAGGACGGCTGCCGGGCCGGCGGGCGCGGTGCGCGGCGGCGGCCCGGTGGGCCGGTCGGCGATCGCGGCCGCTTCCGTGTCGAGGCGGAGTACCCGCAGGTCCCCTCCGGTGTCGAGGCCGGCGTGGTGGGCGGTGTGGGTGAGCAGCGCACGGGGCGTGAGGGCGGCGAGCTGCTGCTGCCCCGTGCGCGGGTGCTCCACGTCGATGACCGCGTAGCTGCCCCCGGCCTTGAGGACGGCGAGGAGGGCGGTGACGAGCTCGGCCTGCCGGGCGGTGCCGATGGCCAGGAGGCCGCCCTGCGGTAGACCCGCGGCGAGCAGGTGGTGCGCCAACCGGTTGGCCCGGGCGTCGAGTTGTCCGTAGGTGAGGCTGTCCGGTCCGGCGATGACGGCCCGCGCCCGAGGGGCCCTGCGGGCCCACTGCTCGAAGCGGTGCAAGGCGGTGTCGACGGCCGGCCGGTGGAGGTGGTCGGAGTGGTCGGGCTCTGCTCCCTGCGTCATCCGCCGATGATGGCACCCCCCGCTGACATCCGGACCGGGACCACTCACCTCAACCGGCCATTGACCTCAACCACGGTCGAGGTCCTAGCGTTCGGACCATGGACATGGAAGTCACCGCTTGGACATCGCTGCACAGCGCGATCAACGCCCAGCAGGACCGGCGGCCCGTCTCGCGGGCGAGCCTGCGCCGGGTCGCCGCCTTCGCCCGCCCGCACCGCCGCGGGCTGACGCTGTTCCTCCTGCTGAGCGTGGTGACCGCGCTGCTCGCGGTGGCCACGCCGGTCCTCGCGAGCCGGGTCGTCACCGCGATCGTGGACGGCCGGGACAGCTCCGTGGTCACCCGGCTCGCCCTGCTCATCGCCTTGATCGCGGTCGCGGAGGCCGGGCTGGGGCTGCTCACCCGCAAGCTCTCCGCCACCCTCGGCGAAGGGCTGATCCTGGACCTGCGGACCGCCGTCTTCGACCACGTCCAGCGGATGCCGGTCGCGTTCTTCACCCGCACCCGGACCGGCGCGCTGGTCAGCCGCCTGAACAACGACGTGATCGGCGCGCAGCGGGCGTTCAGCAACACGCTGTCCGGGGTCGTCGCCAACACGGTCACCCTGCTGCTGACCCTGGCGGTGATGCTCGGCATCTCCTGGCAGATCACCCTGCTGGCCCTCGTCCTGCTGCCGGTGTTCGTGCTGCCCGCCCGCCGGATGGGAGCGCGGATGGCCGCGATGCAGCGGGAGGCGTCCGCGCTCAACGCCTCGATGGGGACGCAGATGACGGAGCGCTTCTCCGCGCCCGGCGCCACCCTGGTCAAGCTCTTCGGGCGCCCGGCGGACGAGTCGGCCGAGTTCGCGGCCCGCGCCGCCCGCGTGCGCGACATCGGCATCCGTACGGCGATGGCCCAGTCGGCGTTCATCACCGCGCTCACCCTGGTGTCGGCCCTCGCCCTCGCGCTCGTCTACGGGCTGGGCGGGTACTACGCGCTGCGCGGGACCCTTGACGCCGGGAACGTCGTGGCCCTCGCGCTGCTGCTGACCCGGCTCTACGCGCCGCTGACGGCGCTCGCCGGCGCCCGGGTCGAGGTGATGAGCGCCCTGGTGAGCTTCGAACGGGTCTTCGAGATCCTCGACCTCAAGCCGCTGATCGAGCAGCGGCCGGATGCCCGCCGGGTCCCGGACGGGCCGGTGGCCGTGGAGTTCGACCGGGTCTCCTTCGGCTACCCCTCCCCCGACAAGGTCTCGCTCGCCTCCCTGGAGGAGGTCGCGACCCTCGACGCGCGGGGCGGCACGCAGGTGCTGCACGAGGTGTCGTTCCGCGCCGAACCGGGCCAGATGATCGCGCTGGTCGGCTCCTCCGGCGCCGGCAAGTCGACCATCGCGCAGCTGCTGCCGCGGCTGTACGACGCCGACGCGGGCGCGGTCCGGCTGGGCGGGATCGACGTACGGGAGCTCACGGCGGACTCGATCCGCGAGACGCTCGGCATGGTCACCCAGGACGGGCACCTCTTCCACGAGTCGGTACGGGCCAACCTGCTGCTGGCGCGGCCCGGGGCGACGGAGGAGGAGCTCTGGGAGGCGCTGCGCCGGGCCCGGCTGGACGGGCTGGTCGCCTCGCTCCCCGACGGGCTGGACACCGTCGTCGGCGAACGCGGCTACCGCCTGTCGGGCGGCGAGCGGCAGCGGCTGACCATCGCCCGGCTACTGCTGGCCCGGCAGCGGGTGGTGATCCTGGACGAGGCCACCGCGCACTTGGACTCCACCTCGGAGGCGGCGGTGCAGGAGGCTCTGGGCGAGGCCCTGGCGGGGCGCACCGCGGTGGTGATCGCGCACCGGCTGTCGACCGTGCAGGCGGCCGATCTGATCCTGGTGGTCGAGGACGGGCGGATCGTGGAACGCGGGACCCACCCCGAGCTGCTGGCCGCGGGCGGGCGCTACGAGGAGCTGTACCGGACCCAGTTCGCGGCGGCCGAGGCGGCGGCGGCCGATGCCCCGCCGGGCGGCGCGGTTCCCGCTGCGGGCGCATGATGCCGACAGGCCCGCGCGCCGGGCACCCGCCGACCGTGGAGCAGCCGACCGTGGAGCAGCCGATGGACATCAAACTGGAACTGGTCATCGTCCCCGTCACCGATGTCGACCGGGCCAAGGCCTTCTACGAGCGGGTCGGGTTCCACGCCGATCACGACGTCACCGTCAGCGAGGACCTCCGCTTCGTGCAGCTGACCCCGCCGGGGTCGGCCTGCTCGATAGCGCTGGGCATGGGCCTCACCCGGATGGCCCCGGGTTCGCTGGACAACCTCCAGGTCGTCGTCGCCGACATCGAGGAGGCCCATGCGGACCTGCGGGGCCGGGGCATCGAGGTGAGCGGGATCCAGGACATGCCCTGGGGCTCGTTCGTGTACTTCGCCGACCCGGACGGCAACCGCTGGTCGGTCCAGCAGACGACGCCCCGCACGGCGGTCGGGGCCTGAGCGGCAGGTCGGCCTCCGCACGGTTGACCCCCGCACCGGTTGACCTCCAAGCGGGGTGAACGTCGACAATCAGCGCCATGGACGACGACACCCCGCCCGGCCCCGTGCACCGGGTCGCCGTGGCGGTGACGGTGGTGATGGGGGTGTCCGGCACGGGGAAGACGACCGTGGGACGCCTGCTCGCGGAGGCGCTCGGCGTCCCCTACGCGGAGGGCGACACCTTCCATCCGGCGGCCAACGTCGCCAAGATGTCCGCCGGGATCCCCCTGGAGGACGCCGACCGTTGGCCGTGGCTGGACGCCATCGGCGACTGGATCCGGGCGCGGCGGGGTCCCCGGGGTGCGGTCGTGGCCTGTTCGGCGCTGAGGCGTGCCTACCGGGACCGGCTGCGCGCCGCCGCGCCCGGCGCGGTGTTCGTACACCTGCACGGCGAACGCCCCCTGATCGAGCGGCGCATGGCCGGGCGGACGGGTCACTTCATGCCCCTCGCGCTGCTGGATTCGCAGTTCGCCGCGCTGGAACCGCTCCAGGAGGACGAACCCGGGGTCGTCGTCGACGTCTCCGGGTCACCGCAGCAGATCACCGCACGGGCCCTGGCCGCGCTGGCCGCGCTGCCCGCCGAGAAGGAGTGACGGTCAGGGCCTCCGCCGGCGGCCCGCTTCGAGCTGGGCCGCCGCCAGGGCGAAGCCGTCCGCGGCGGTGGTGCAGCGGTCGGCGAGGGCGGCGACCTCGGCCCGGAGGGCGTCGCCCTGCGGGCCTTGGCCGCCCAGCTCCTCGACGGCCGCGCGCAGCCGCTCCGCGTGGGCGCGCAGGGCGGCGCTGTGGGTGCGCAGGCCGAGGGACGGGTCCGGCGGCCGCGGACGCAGCCGGGGCGCGGGGCTCACCGGTTCCGCCACGGCTGGACGAGGAGGATGCCGCCGGTGCCGATGAGGCCCATGGTGTGGACGCATCCGGCGTGCCCGGCGCTGCGGGCGGGGATCGTGCGCCCGCCGGTGTTGCGGTCGCGGTCGAAGAGCGCGCGCAGGGCGGCGCCGAGGCCGAGGAGCGGCTCCGCGGCCATGGCACGGCCGGTTGCCACCTGCCAGCCGGCATGGTCGTTGAAGGGGTTCGTGTCCGTCAGCGCGTTCCAGGCCAGCAGGTCGGCGAAGGAGGAGGCCAGCAGCGCGAAGGCCCGCTCGGCTCCCCGCTCCCGCAGGACCTTGCGGAACAGGCGGACCGCCGCGGCCTGCCCGTCCTGCTCGACCGCCCTGAGGATGGCCGCCGCCTCGGGGTCGTCCAGCAGTTCGGGGCGGTCCACGCGCGCTGCCCGGATCCGGGCCTTCAGCCCGCAGACGGCGAGGCTGACGGCCAGGTTCTCGCGGCCCGTGAGCACCCCGGCGAGCCAGCCCGCCCGTGCCACCCCGCGGCCGCGGGGGGCCCAGCCCAGGCCGGCGGGATCCGTGAGGAGGCGCAGCAGGGTGCGCCAGGCAGGTCGGCGGCCGGGAGGCCGGCTCCGGCCGTGGCGGCCCGGATGGGCCCGCAGGCCGGGCCCGAGGGCCAGCCGCGAGGCGTAGAGGGAGGCTTCACCGACGGCGTCGGCGGCCTCGGCGAGCTCGCGGCACAAGGCGTCCAGCAGTTCGACGTCCGGGTCGGTGGACGGGGAGGTCGCGGCGTCGGACATGGAATCCTCGCGGGGCGGTAGTCGGGACGGGAGCCGCGTCAGCGGCGGGTGAGGGTGAGCCGGATCCCGCGCGGGTCCAGCGCCGTCGGCAGTGGTCCCGGCGGGTCCAGCACCGGCCGTACGGCGGAGATGCGCGCGCGGCGCAGGATCTCGGCGCAGAGAGCGGTGGTGACGAGCAGACCGAGCCGGTCACCGGGGCAGCGGCCGGGGCCGTGACCGAAGGGGGACATCCGGATGTCCTGGTCGGCGCCCGGACTCTTCCACCGGCCGGGTACGAAGACGTGCGCGGCGGGCACGTGTTCGGGATCGCGCTGGTGGAAGTGGGCGGGCAGCAGCACTGCAGTGCCCGCCGGGTGGCGCACGCCCCGCCACTCGGTCTCCGTGCGGGTGACCCGGATCAGGTCGGGCACCGCCGGATACAGGCGCAGCGTCTCCTGGACGCAGGCGCGCAGCCGGGGCAGTTCGTCCGGGGCGCCGCCCGCGGCGGCCTCCGCCGCCGCGGCGTCCTGCTCCGCGGGGTGGCTGCCGAGCAGGAGCAGGGTGCGCAGCACGGTCGCGGGGATGGTGTCCATGGCCCGCAGCCACGGGCGGACCGCAGCCTCCGCGGCGCCCGCGGCGTCCACCGCGGCGAGCCGCCGGGTGGCCCGGGCCGGCAGGGCGTGCGCGTCGGCCGGCGCCGCCCGTGCCCGGTCCCTCCGCCGCAGCGGGCCGGCCCGGGCGAGGAACTCCTCGGCGGCCCCGGCCCCGTCACCGAGCACGATGCGGCGGGCGGTGCGGGCGACGGCATCCCGTACCCGTCCGAGGTCCAGGACTGCACCGGCGGTCAGCTGCCGGGCCTCCTCCGTGAGGACCGCGTGGAGGGCTCCGCACGCGGGCGGGACCGGGCCGCCGACCGCCCCGGCGGGTTCGGCGTAGAACTGCCGCAGTTCCTGCGGGTCGAGGAGGACGAGCACGTTCCCGGTCAGCCTGCGGACGAGGACGGGGGCTCCGCCGTGGCGGGCGCGCAGCGAGCGCAGCGTGCCGGGGGAGAAGACCGGCCGGGGGCCGGCGAAGCCGCGGCCGAGGAGCGGAAGGGCGCGGCCGGCGACGAACCGTACGGTCTCGGCGCGCCCGGCCCGCGCCGCCCCCGCCGCGCGGGGACCGGCCGTGACGGCGGGCCCGGCCCTGGACGGGTCGCGGCCGTGCCCGCCGGGGCGTCTGAGTACGCCGAGGGCGGCCTCGTGAAGCGTGCGCATCCGTATCCCTCCGCGCAGCCGGGACCAACGGTCGGTGACTTCCAGCTCACCGTACGTCGCCCCCGGGGCGAGCGCCCTGCGGGAACGGCCCAACCGGGTCGGGCCCCCGGTTCAGCGAGTGGCAGGGCGGGCGAAGGCCGCCTCGCGGAAGGCGGCGCGCAGGGGCCCCGGGGGGCGGGTCGGCAGCAGGAGCGCCCAGCGGTGCAGGCGGGGTGAGACCCATACGCAGGAGGAGTCGCCGTGGTACCAGACGCCCTGCGGGGCGGGGTGCCACAGGAGGCCGCGGGCGGGCGTGAGTTCGCCGGTGCGGATGCGGAGGGACTCGGTGGTCCAGGAGCGGGTGACGGGGTGGTCGGCCGGGGAGAGGAGGTGGCTCAGGAAGCGCACGAGGTCGGCGAGGGGTGCGTGCAGGGCGGCGCCGGCGAAGCGCGTGCCGGTCATGCCGAGGGGGTGCCAGATCCGGGTGGCGGCGAGTTCGGCGAGGGCGGTGCCGCCGAGGTGTTCGGCGAGGCGGGTGAGGGCGGCTGTGTGGTCCGGGGGGCCGCCGGTGCGGGTGAGCAGGTGGTGGGCGGTGGTGGCGCCGACGGCCCCGTGGCCGGCTTCGGCCCCGTAGGCGGTGAGCGGGGTGTGCAGGCGCAGGCTCTTCTCGGCGACGAGGCTGCCGATCACGGGCCACAGCGCGAGGACCGCGGTCAGCGCGCCGACGTCGAAGGGGGGCGCCTCGTCCGCGTGGTTCGCCGACCCGGCCTGCATCCCCTCCGGGCCCCCGACCGCCCATACGGCGCCGGGGTCCGCGGACCGCAGTACGGTCCCGATCCGATCGACCGCGCCGCTCTCAAGCGTCATGGTCCCCGACGCTAACCGCCCCGTGCCGCCCGCCGGGACCACCCCGCCGCGCGCCGGGACCGGGGCCACTCGAATGCCCCGGCCCCGACGCTGCGGTCAGGGGGTCCCGTCAGGAGGTCCGGTCAGGGCGGTCGGTCACCCGGAGGCTGTTCAGCAGGGGTTTGCCGTAGCCGGTGTGCGTCACGAAGCGGAGGTCGAGGACCCCGTCCGTGACGGTGACCGTGTAGGTGCGGGTCAGCGCGGTGTACGTGCCCGCCTCATAGGCGATGTCCAGGGAGGGCAGCACCTGCGCACCCTCGGCCAGGACGTCGAAGACACGCTTGTTCGGTTTGGTCGAGGACAGCTCGGCGAAGCCGAGTTCCACGGTGTACGTACCGTTCGGGACGTTGTCGAAGCGGTAGGCGTACATGCCCTCGCGGGCGTTGCGGAACAGCCGCTGGTCGTCCGTTCCCGCGATGGTGCGGCCGGTGGACTCCACCGAGGAGTTGCCCTGGTAGCCGTAGGAGCCGGCCGTGTACTTCCGGTCCGCGGACCAGGCGTCGCCCAGGACGTCCGTGGACGGGGAGGCGGAGCCCGCGTCCAGGGCGACCTGGTAGCGGGGGACCACGATCTTGACCGACACCGTGAGCACCGGTGACCGCCCGCTCGCCGAGGTGATCTTCAGGTCGGTGGTCAGGACCGTGCCGGGCGCCAGGCCCGCCGCGTCCGCGTTCAGGGTGAGCGTGCTCTTGCCGCCGGTGGGGAGGTTCCCCGTGCCAGGGGTGGCCGTCAGCCAGGCCGCGTCCTCGGACACCGTGAAGTCCGTGCCGAGGCCCGGGTTGGTGAGGTCGAGGGTGCGGGTGCGCTTCTGGCCCGCCGGGAGGACCACCTCCAGCGCGGCCTTGGACGCCGTGACCCTGCCCGTGCGCAGCGCCCGGTCGGCCACGGTGACGGCGGCCGGTGCGACGTCGACCGCCAACTGCGCGGACTCGTACGCGGGGGCGGTCAGGGACACCGTGCGGGCCCCGGCCGGGCTCTGGACGACGTAGCCGCCGTCCGCCGCCGTGGTCGCCGCCACGGCGGTGTCACCCGCGCCCACCGTGACCGTGGCGCCCGCGACGCCCTTGCCGTCGTTCGCGTCGAGCACCCGGCCCGCGACCACGCCGCTCTTGGTGGTGCGGAAGGAGACGGTCAGCCCGTCGCTGAGGACGGCGGTGTTGAAGGAGTAGGCGAAGGCGTCCGTGCCCGTCGCGTTCTCCACGCCGATCGTGGCCGAGGAGCCGCCCTTGATGCCGGTCCCGCCCGTCCCCTTGTAGGCGTACGTCACCGTGCCGTCCTCGCCGATCGCCGCCGTGAACGAGAACTTGTCCCCCTGCGCCGACCAGTGGGCCACCTCGCGCCACTCGATGACGTACTGCCGGTGCGGGGCGGTTCCGGTGACGGCGGTGAAGACGCCCGAGCCGCTGCCGGGCGCGCCGACGACGAGGTCGTCCCAGAAGGGGTAGAGGGCCGCGTTCGGCGTGGCCGCGCTCGGGAGGGCGCCGTTGATGTCGCCGGTGTGGGCACCGCCGAAGCTGACCGTGCCGTTCGTCCCGATCCAGGCCTGCCCGTACGTCTTTCCGTACAGCGGCAGCGGGAAGGGGAGGTCGACGCGTTCCGTGGTGTTGTCACCGGTCAGCGCGAGCTGCCGGTCCCCTGCCGGGTACGGGCGGCCGCCCGAAGCGGCGCAGGCGTAGCCGTACCCGTCGGTGCGCTCGGGCAGGGTGACGGCGACGGTGGCGTCGCCCGCGACGGCGAGCTGGGCGCTGCCGGCGGTGAGGCAGCGGGAGGAGTGGGCCGCCCGCACCTCGTACGTGCCGTGCGGCAGGGTGAGCTCGAAGCGGCCCTGCGCGTCGGCGGTCGCGGTCACCGGCGTGTCGGTGACGGTGACGGTGGCGCCCGCGGCGGGTCCGGCGGCGGAGGAGACGGTGCCGGTCACCTTTCCGGAGGGGGCCTGGGTGAGGGTGAAGTCGCCGGTGGCGGTGGCGTTCTCGCTCACCGTCGCCGTGGCCGTCTCCTGGCCGTAGCCGAATTTCGAGGCGGTCATCGTGTAGGCACCCACCGACAGGGAGGGGAAGCCGTAGCTGCCGTCCGCCGCGGTGGTCGTCGTGCGGGAGATCGGTCCGGTGGCGGTGACCTTGGCGCCGGCGACCGGGGTCCCGCCGGAGCGGACCGTGCCGCCCAGCGCGCCGACCGCGCCGCGCGGGGCGCCCGACACGGCGGCGAGTGCGTCGAGCTTGCCCTGGCCGAAGACGTTGTTGTCGGCGGCGTTGCCGCCGCACTGGCCGTTGTCGGTGTCCTGGGCGGTGCCGTTCAGCAGGGCCTCGGTCTGGGCGACGTCGCCTTCGAGGGCGGGCGCGGCCGACCACAGGAGCGCCACGGTGGCGGCGGTGTGCGGTGAGGCCATGGAGGTGCCGGAGAAGGCCTCGTATCCGCCGCCGGGAACGGAGGAGCGGACGTTCACGCCGGGGGCCGCGATGTTCGGCTTGACGATGCCGGCCGGGCCCGCCCCGCGGGAGGAGAAGGAGGCGATGGCGCCGTTGATGTCGAAGGCGCCGGAGCTGTAGGAGTTCGCGTAGTCGCCGGGCGAGCCGCTGGTGGCGCAGCCGGGGCCGGCGTTCCCGTTGGAGAAGGCCGGGAAGATTCCGGCGGCGCGCCAGGTGTCGACGATCTGCTGGTACCAGTCGTCGTGCGTGGAGCTGCCCCAGGAGTTGTTGACGATGTGCGGGGCGAGGTCGGGGCGCGGGTTCTGCCCGTTCAGGTCGGTGGGGGCGACGATCCACTGGCCGGAGGCGAGGAGGGAGGCCTCGGAGCAGGAGTTGGTCTCACAGCCCTTGGCGGCGATCCACCGGGCGCCGGGCGCGACGCCCGTCTTGGCGCCGCCGTCGTCGCCGACCATCGTGCCCATGGTGTGGGTGCCGTGGTCGTTGTTGTCGCAGGGGGCCGCGCCGGCGCAGACGCCGGCCGGGTCGAACCAGTTGTGGTTGTGGTCGTAGGTCCCGTCGGCGTTCCTGCCGCGGTACTGGCGGTTCACGGCCGGGTGGGTGTAGTCGACCCCGCTGTCGATGTTGGCGACGACGATGCCCTCGCCTCGGACCCCGAACTGGTCCCACACCTGCGGGGCCTTGATCCGGTCGATGTTCCACTCGACGGCGTCGGCGCCGGCCTGCTCCCGCTTGCCCTCGGCGGGCTTGGGGAGTTCGACCTTGTCGTCGGCGTCGATCCGGGAGACCTCGGGGCGCTGGGCGAGGGTGCCGGCGAGCTTCTCGCTGCCGACGACGCGGACGGCGTTGACGATCCAGTACGAGGTGTACTCGGCGTTCGCCCCGTCCAGGGCGTTGATCAGCCCGGCCTGGGTGCGTGCGGCATGGTCCTTCTTGGTCCGCAGGACCGTTTCGGCCTTGGCGGCGCGGGTCTGCTGCCGGGCGGCGGCGCCGAGGTCGGCCGCGCTGTCGAGGTAGACCCAGAACACGGCTTTGGCGGAGCCGTCGAGCTGGGCGCGGAGTTTCGGCTCGATCTTGCGTTCGGCTGCGGTGGGGGCGGGGCCGGGCTCCGGCGCGGCCGCCGCGACACCCGCGCCGACCGGCAGCAGCAGGGCCGCGGTGAGGGCGGCGAGCGCCGCGCGCAAGGGCCGTGAGGAGCCTCGTGAGGAACGGGAGCGTCGTCGTCTGTTGCGTGGGGCCATGTGTGGTCTCCTCGTACGCCGGGTGCGGGTGTGTGCGGGATGTGCGGACAGGACGTGGGTGAGGTGCGCGGTCATGGTGAAGGAATTGCCATGGACACAACAAGGGGGCCAAATGAGCCGTGTTGCGCCGCCCCGCGGTGGCCCTTCCGCGCCGGGCGGGCGAGCCTGAAGGCATGACCCATCCCGCGCCCGGCGAGCCCGATGTCCCGCTCGCGTCGGCCCGGGGGCGCTGGATCCTGCTGACCACCGTCCTCGGGTCGAGCATGGCGCTGCTGGACTCCACCGTCGTCAACGTGGCGCTCCCCCGGATCGGGCGGGACCTCGGCGCCGACCTGGCCGTGCTCCAGTGGACGGTCAACGCCTATCTGCTGACCCTCGCCGGGCTGATCCTGGTCGGCGGCGCCCTCGGGGACCGGTTCGGGCGGCGCAGGGTCTTCGTGCTCGGGGTGGTGTGGTTCGCGGCCGGCTCCCTGTTCTGCGGGATCGCCCCGAACGCCGGGGTGCTGATCGCCGCGCGGGCCCTGCAGGGCATCGGCGGCGCCCTGCTGACCCCCGGATCGCTGGCCCTGATCCAGGGGTCGATCCGGTCCGAGGACCGGGCGCGGGCCGTCGGTCTGTGGTCCGGGTTCGGCGGGGTGGGCGCGGCCGTGGGGCCGTTCCTCGGCGGCTGGCTGGTGGACGGGCCCGGCTGGCGGTGGGTGTTCCTGCTGAACGTGCCGCTGGCCGCGGCGTGTGTGCCCGTCGCCCTGCGGCACGTACCGGAGTCGCGCGATCCGACGGCGCACGGGCGCTTCGACGTGGTCGGCGCCGCCCTGGGAGCCGCGGCTCTCGCCCTGCTGACCTACGCGCTGATCGAGGCCCGCTCCGCCACCGTGCCGGTGGTGTGCGCGGCGGTCGGCGGTGTGGTCCTGGCCGGTGTGTTCGTGCGGGTAGAGCGGCGCCGGGCCGATCCGATGGTGCCGCCCTCGATCTTCGGCTCCCGCCAGTTCACCGCCGTCAACCTCGTCACCCTGTGCGTGTACGCGGCGATCGGCGGATTCTTCTTCCTCGTGGTGCTCCAGCTCCAGGTGGTCTCCGG
Source organism: Streptomyces sp. NPDC044571 (assembly GCF_040647115.1). Taxonomy (NCBI): domain Bacteria; kingdom Bacillati; phylum Actinomycetota; class Actinomycetes; order Kitasatosporales; family Streptomycetaceae; genus Streptomyces; species Streptomyces sp. NPDC044571. The sequence continues at coordinate 147,651 of NZ_JBEZBN010000004.1, read as the reverse complement.
GTACTCAGCGCTGGCCGCGGGCGCCGCGCTGCTGCCGACGACCGTGCTGATGCTGCTGCTGTCGGCCCGGTCCGGGGCCCTCGGGGAGCGGATCGGCCCGCGGATCCCGCTCACGGTGGGGCCGCTGCTGTGCGCGGGCGGCATCCTGCTGATGCTGCGCGTCGGCCCGGGAGCCTCGTACGTGCGGGACGTCCTGCCGGCCATGTTCGTCATGGGCATGGGCCTGGTGACGCTGGTCGCACCCCTGACGGCGACCGTGCTGGCCTCGGTGGACCCGGGGCGGGCGGGCCTGGCCAGTGGCATCAACAACGCGGCCGCGCGCGCCGCCGGCCTGCTGGCGGTGGCGGCGCTGCCGCTGCTGGCCGGGATGGGCCCCGACGCCTACCTCTCGGCCGAGCTGTTCGACGACGCCTTCGGCTGGGCCATGGTGTGGTGCGCCGGGGCGATGGTCCTGGGCGCCGCCGTGGCCTGGGTCACCGTACGCCGGCCGGCGCCGGGGGCCTGCCACCCGGAATGCCGTACGTACTGCGCCGTGAACGCCCCGCCGCTGGAACCCCCGCGGCACGCGGCGGACGAGGGCCCGCCGAAGCCGGGCGCGGCCGGCCCGGGCGCGCCGGGTCCGGGCGCGCGGTAGGGCGCGGAGCGGCGCCATGTGCTGGAGCGCCACGGCGGATCTGGTGGCGGGCGCGGCCGTCACCGCCGTCGGCGTCGCCTGCGTGACGCGCGTACGCCGCCCCCGCGATCTGCCCCTCGCCGCCCTGCCGGTGCTGCTCGGGGTGCACCAGCTGGTGGAGGCCGCCGTGTGGCACGCGGGCGGCGGGCGGGGTGCGGCCACCACCGCCTGGGCGGTGATCGCCCTGCCGGTCCTGGCCGGGTGGGTGCCGCTCGGGGTGCTGCTCGCCTCCGGGCCGGGCGCTCCCCGCCGACTGCGGGCTGCGGCGGCGGTCGGCCTGGCCACCGCAGCGGTGCTCTCGTACCGCCTCGCGACCTTGACCGCGAGCGCCGAGATCCGGGGTCACATCGTCGGCTACGGCGTGAATGTTCCGTGGATGCCGCTGGTGCTCGCGGGCTACCTGTTCGCCACGCTCGGCGCCCTGCTGCTCGCCTGCGACCGGCGCCTGCGGCTCCTCGGCGGTGTGCTGGCGGTCGGGGCATTGGCCTGCTCAGCGCTGTGGCGGCTGGAATTCGCCTCCACCTGGTGCGCCTTCGCGGCGGTCGCGTCCCTGCTCGTACTGGGTTGGGTCCGGCGCCCGCAGGGCCGTCCTTCCGTCACGTGACCGGCTGGAAGTTACCTAGACGTATGTAGTGACTTCACATGCGGGCAGCAGTAGAACTCGTTCCCATTCCGCCGAGAGTGAGGAACGTCACATGAGTGACAAAGCCCTGCACGAAAACGGCTCCAAGGGGATCTCCCGTCGTGGATTCATGGCAAGAACGAGTTCCATTGCCGGCGCTGCCGTGCTCGCCGGTCAGGTCGCGGCCGGGCCCGCGCGGGCGGCCACGAACCCGACGGCCGGCCCGATCGAGAACGGCGCACGCGTACCCGCCCTGGTGATCGGCACGGGCTACGGCGGATCCGTCGCCGCCCTCCGGCTCGCCCAGGCGGGCGTGGACGTGCACATGGTCGAAATGGGCATGGCCTGGGACACCCCCGGCTCCGACGGCAAGATCTTCTGCAACACGACGAGCCCGGACCAGCGGGCGTACTGGCTGCGGACCAGGACCAAGCAGCCGCTGAGCAACTTCCTCGGCTTCCCGATCGACAAGGACGTCCCCCGCTACACCGGGATCCTGGACGCCGAGGAGATGGGAGGAATCATCGTCTACCAGGGCCGCGGTGTGGGCGGCGGTTCGCTCGTCAACGGCGGGATGGCCGTCACCCCGAGGCGGTCGAACTTCGCCGCCATCCTGCCGACGGTGGACGCCCAGGAGATGTACGCCACCTACTACCCGCGCGCCAACGCGGGGCTCGGGGTCGGGCTCGTCGACCCGGCCTGGTTCGACACGGTCGACTGCTACCAGTTCGCCCGGGTCGGCCGCAAGCACGCGCAGCGCTCCGGCTTCCCGTTCGTCTTCGTCCCCGACGTGTACGACTGGGACTACATGAAGCAGGAGGCCGCCGGCACGGCCCCCAAGTCCGCGGTGGCCGGAGAGATCCTCTACGGCAACAACCACGGCAAGAAGTCCCTGCAGAAGACCTACCTGGCCCAGGCCAGAGCCACCGGACGGGTCACCATCTCCCCCCTGCACAAGGTCACTTCGGTCAGACCCGCGACGGCGGGCGGCTACACCGTCGTCATCGACCGGATCGACACCTCCGGGACCACCACGGCCACCAAGTCGGTGACCGCGGACAAGGTGTTCTTCGCCGCCGGCAGCGTCGGCACCAGCAAGCTGCTCGTACGGCTCAAGGCGACCGGCGCGCTGCCCGCCCTGAACGGCGAGATCGGCAAGGGCTGGGGCGACAACGGCAACGTCATGTGCGGGCGGGCGAACCACATGTGGGACCCGACGGGAAAGATCCAGGCATCGATCCCCTGCGGCGGCATCGACAACTGGGACGCGGGAGGCGCGTTCGCCGAGGTGGCACCGCTCCCGACCGGCATCGAGACCTACGCCTCCTTCTACCTGTCGATCACCAAGAACCCCCACCGCGCCGAGTTCACGTACAACGCGGCGTCGGGTGCCGTCGAGCTGAACTGGCAGACCGCGTGGAAGCAGCCCTCCATCGACATGGCCAAGACCATCTTCGACAAGATCAACTCGAAGGAGGGCACGATCTACCGGACCGACCTCTTCGGCAGCTACAAGATCTGGGGAGACCACCTCACCTACCACCCGCTCGGCGGCGCGGTCCTCGGCAAGGCCACCGACAACTACGGGCGCCTGTACGGCTACGCCGGCCTCTACGTGATCGACGGCGCGCTGATCCCCGGAAACACCAGCGTGAACCCGTTCGTCACCATCACCGCGCTCGCCGAACGCAACATCGAGACGATCATCGCCACTGATCTCTGATCTGTGATCTCTGATCTGTGTCCTCCGGGCGAACCGCACAGCAGCCGGGGCCGTCGGAACGCACCGACCGGCCCCGGAACCCTTGCCGCCGCGGCGCCCGGTGACCCGGCTCAGTGCCCCGGCAGTGCGCAGACGCTGTCGAGGCCCAGCACGTGGTTCAGCCGTCCGAAGGCCAGCCATGAGCCGATGCTCATCGTCAGTTCCACGATCTCCAACTGGCTGTAGTGGGCGGTCATCCGGTCCCAGAACGCGTCGTCGAGGTTGTGGTGGTCGAGGGTGTAGCGCTCCGCGTACTCCGCGGCCAGCCGGGTCCGCTCGTCGAAGCGGTCCGTGGTGCGCCACTCGGTGACGGCGTCGGAGAACTCCTCCTCGACCTTCTCCCCGTCCCGCTCCGTGCGCCAGTCCAGGCAGAACACACAGCCGTTGATCTGCGCCACGCGCAGCCGCGCCGCCTCGAACTCGCGCAGCCCCAGGGTGGTGTGCGCGTACACGGACAGTGAGAAGTTGGCGGCGGCCATCCCGATCCCGGGGACCATGTCGCCCCACACGTACTCGATCGGGTGCTGCCCCTCGGGTATGTCGATCCTCATGACGGTTTCCTTCCGAGTTTGCCGATGGCGGGGCGCAGGGGGACGTCGAGGGCGTCGTAGAGGCCCGGAGGGGCCTCCACCAGCCAGTCGATGGCGCCCACGAGCCGGCCGACCGCGGTGGCGTTCCCGCCCGCGGAGCGGTTCTCGCCCTCGTCCACGGCCTCGACGGTGACCTCGATGTGCGGGCGCCCCTCGATGATCACGCGGTGGGCGCCGTCGCCGCCGTCGGGCGGCGACGGCCAGTCGGGGGCGCAGGAGGCGTGGATGCGGGTGACGTGCTCGATGACGATGCGCGGCTCGCCCCCGACGATGCCCTGCACCTCGAAGCGGATGGCGCCCTGGGTCCCCGCCTCGAAGGCGCCCATCGTGCGGGTGCGCACGGTGGTGTCGAGCGCACGGCGCTCCACCGTCTCGCGTATCTCGTCGAGTTCGGCGCCGAGGGCCCGGGCCATCATCCGGATCTGCCCGCCCCACACCATGCTCGGGACGGACGGCATGAGCATCATCGGCTCGTAGGCCATGGGCTGCCCCATGCCCACGAGGAGGCGGACCGAGTCCGGCTGGTCGTAGGTGGAGTAGTCGAATATCTCCTGGCACCGGATGGCGTCGACGGTGGTGCCCAGCCCGCTGAGCAGCAGCGGCAGTACGTCGTTGCCCCAGCCGGGGTCGACTCCGGAGGCGAACAGCGAGCCGCCGCCCTCGGCGACGGCGGCCGCCACCGGGTCACGGAACTCCGGCGGGGCGTTGCGGTGGTCGTAGAGGGGGTACAGCGCGGGGCTGACGACGACCGCCCCGGCCCGGATCGCCCGGGTGATGTCGGCGAGCGCCTCGTCGGGGCGGACGTCCCCGGACGCCGCGTACACGACGGCCCGCGGGCGTGCGCTCAGCACCGCTTCGACGTCGTCGGTGGCCAGGACCCCCGTGTCGTGGTCGAGTTGGCCGAGCCGGCCCGCATCGCGGCCGACCTTGTCCGGGTGGTGCACGATGACGCCGGCCAGTTCCAGCGCCGGATGGGCCGCTACGGCACGGATGGCCGAACGGCCGACGTTGCCGGTACCCCAGACAACCGTGGAAATCATGCGCGGAGGGTAGCGACAGGGCCTGCAGGTTCCTAGAGCCGCGAAGGGAAACTTCCCCCGCCCGCGTCACTGGTTCCGGGCGCCGAGGACGAACAGCAGATAGACGAAGAAGGCGAAGAGGTGACCGACGAACAGGTACGCGATCAGCCGGATCACCAGACCGCGGGGGAACTTGGACTGCATGTGCACGGAAGGGCTCCTTGGCTGTCAGGGGCGGGGGGCCGGGCCGGCAGCGGTGCCGGTGCTGCCGCCGCCGAGGCACAGGCCGGCGAGGCCGGCCTGCAGCAGGGTGTGGACGAACAGCAGGTCGGCCCCTGCTGCGGTGGCCGCACCGATCCGGTGCGGGGTGAGTGAGTCGAAGTGCGCGCTGTCCCCGGGCTCCAGCAGGTACTCGCTCTCCCCCAGGTGCAGCCGCAGCCGTCCCTTGAGCACGTAGAGCCACTCCTCCCCGGGATGGACGCGGACCAGCTCGCCCTGGCTCCGGCCGCGGGGCACGTGCACCCGCAGGGCCTGCATCCCGCGGCCGGAGCCGCCTGCCTGCCAGTACGTCCAGCCGTCGGCCTCCCGGGCGCCCGGGCCGCCGGCCCGTACGACGGGGTCGGCGACGGCGGGGGTCTCGCCGAGCAGCTCGGAGACCGTCGTACCGTAGGTGCGGGCGAGCCCGAGCAGCAGCGGCAGCGAGGGCTGGCGCTGCCCGGTCTCCAGGCGGGACAGGTGGGCGGGCGAGAGCCGGGCCCGCGCGGCGGCGGCCTCCAGCGTGAGTCCGGCGCGGCGGCGCAGTGCGCGCAGCTGCGGGGCCACGGCGGACAGCTCGTCAGGGCTGCCGACGCGCTCGGCCGGGGCGTCGGGGCCCTCGGGACCGGGGGCGGGACCGGGTGTCATGCCCCGATTCAGCCAGAGGGTTGCCTGCATGGCAAGCCATCTTGCCTCTGAGGCAAAACTAGGGCTCGGTCCGGACGCTCTGGCCCAGCACCGTCTCCACCGTGTCCGCCTCGGCCGCGCTCTTGTCCGGGCGGTGGCGCAGCACCCGGGCGAAGCGCAGCGCGACCCCGGCCGGGTAGCGCGGGGAGCGCTGGAGCCCGTCGTAGGCGATCTCCACCACCAGTTCGGGCCGCACCCGCACGGTGAATCCGTCGTCCTCCACCGCGAGCTCCCCCAGCCGTTCGGTCTGCCAGCGCAGCATCTCGTCGGTGAGCCCCTTGAAGGTCTTGCCGAGCATGGCGAAGGTGCCGTCGGCCGCCCGCGCCCCCAGGTGCAGGTTCGACAGCAGTCCGGTGCGCCGCCCGTGGCCGCGTTCGACGGCGAGCACCACCAGGTCCAGGGTGTGCACCGGTTTGACCTTGAGCCAGTTCTTGCCGCGCCGTCCGGCCGCGTACACCGAGTCGAGCGCCTTGACCATGACCCCCTCGTGGCCGCGGCGCAGGCTCTCGGCGAGGAACTCCTCGGCTTCGGCCTCCTGCGCCGCCGGGTCCTCGACCGCCAGCCGGCGTACCCGCGCGGACTGCGGCACGAGCGCGGCGAGCTCCGCGTACCGCTCGCGCAGCGGCAGGTCGAGGACCGCGCCGTCGCCGACGGCCAGCACGTCGAAGAAGTACGCGGCGGCAGGCAGGACCTGCCGGGCGGCGGCGACGTCGAGGCGGGACCCGACCCGGCTCGCGATCTCCTGGAAGGGCACCGGCCGGCCGGCCGGCGTGTGGCCGATCACCTCTCCGTCGAGGATGAAGCGCTCCCCCGCGAACGTCCGTGCCAGTTCCGCCACCTCCGGGAGGCGGCCGGTGATCTCGTCCAGGGAGCGGGTGTAGACGCGTACGTCGTCACCGTCCCGGTGCACCTGGACCCGGATCCCGTCGAGTTTCTCCTCCACGGCGCAGGGGCCGAGCGCGGCCAGCCCCGCGGCGACCGACCGGGCGGTGTTCGCCAGCATGGGCTGGACGGGCTGCCCGACCCGCAGGGTGATCCCGCGCAGCGCCTCCGCGCCCTCGGCCAGGACCGCCGCCGCGACCCGGGGCAGCGAGCCGTCCAGCATCACGGCCCGGCGCAGTTCGGTGGCCGGTACTCCGGCCGCCGCGGCCACCGCTTCCAGGGCCACCGCGTCCAGCGCTCCCTGGCGTACCTCCCCGGAGAGCAGGCTGCGCAGGAACCGCTGTTCGGGTGCGGTGGCGGCGCCGAACAGGGCGTCCACGATCCGCTGTCGCGCCGCCTGGGCGCCCGCCCCGGCGACGGCGGCGAGTTCGGTCACCGCCGCGTCGACGGCCCGGACGCTCAGGGTGGGCCGCTCGGCGGGCTCGACGTCCCGGCTGAGCGTGCGCCAGCCGATGCCGGGACGGCCTTGCGGAAGGCGCCCGGCGAGGTACGCGATCACGAGCCCGGCCTCGTCGGGCGGCGCGGCGGCGAAGAGCTCGGCGAGCAGGGCGGTCTTCCGGGAACGGGCGGAGGTCTCGGCGACCTCCCGGGACACGCGTGCGACCTCGGCCAACAGCATGCCGCCATCCTCCCGCCGGCCGGCGCCGGGCGCAGGTCGGGCGGAGGGAACCGGGCGGATACCGCAGGCGCGGTACGGCGGCGCCGCTGGAGTAGTCCTGGAGGAGGTGCCCGGGTCCCCCTGGAGGCGCTCAAGGGGCGGGGACCCGGCGTTTAGGGTTCCCGTATGAAGCTCCGACTGCTCCGACTGCCGAAGCCCGACCCGCCCCGGCGGCGCCGGACCCGCCTGCTCGCGGGCGCCGCCGCGCTCGCCGTGGTCGCCGGGGCCGGGACGTGGACGGCCGGCGCGGCCGCGGACGGGCCGCCCGTGCACCGCAGGGACCAGGTCCTCCAGATGCCCGGCGCGGGGATCGACACCTCCTACTTCACCTCGGGCGGGACAGGCGGGCGGCCCCGTCCCGCCGTGCTCCTCGGGCACGGCTTCGGTGGCAGCAAGGACGACGTCCGCGCGCAGGCGGAGCGGCTGGCCCGGGAGGGGTACGCCGTGCTCACCTGGTCGGCGCGCGGCTTCGGCCGTTCGGGCGGTCAGATCGGGCTGAACGACCCGGATGACGAGGTCAAGGACGTCTCCCGGCTCGTCGACTGGCTCGCGCGCCGCCCCGAGGTACGGCTCGACGGGGACGGCGATCCGCGCGTCGGGGTGGCCGGCGCCTCGTACGGCGGGGCGGTCTCGCTGCTCGCCGCAGGATACGACCGGCGGGTGGACGCCATCGCTCCGCAGATCACGTACTGGAGCCTCGCGGACTCCCTCTTCCCGCAGGGCGTCTTCAAGAAGCTGTGGTCCGGCCTCTTCTTCACCACCGGTTCGGCGGCCGTGGTGCCGCCCGCCGCCGGGGCGGCCGGGGCGGCGCCGCAGGCGCCCGCGGCCCCGGGCTGCGGGCGGTTCCGCCCCGAGCTGTGTGCCATGTACGAGCGGGTCGCGGCGGCCGGGAAGCCCGACGCCGAGGCCCGCGCGCTGCTGGAGCGGCGCAGCCCCGCGGCGGTCGCGGAGCGGATCAAGGTGCCGACCCTCGTCGTCCAAGGCCAGGACGACTCCCTCTTCCCGCTGGACCAGGCCGACGCCATGGCGAAGGCCGTCGCGGCGAACGGCGCCCCGGTCTCCGTGGACTGGGCCTCGGGCGGCCACGACGGCGGCATGCGCGAGTCCGCCCGCATCGAGGGGCGGGTGACTGCCTGGTTCGACCGCTACCTCAAGGGTGACGGGGGCGCCGACACCGGCCCTGCCTTCCGCGTGTCGCGCTCGGGCGGCATCGACTCGACCGACGGGGCGGTCCAGCTGCGCGGCGCGAGCGGCGACGCCTACCCCGGTCTGACGGCCGGCCCCCGGGAGTTCGCCCTGACCGGCCGGGAGCAGAGCTTCGCGAACCCGCCGGGCGGGGCTCCGCCCGCGATGTCCTCGCTGCCCGGGATCGGCGGGCAGCTCGCCGCCTTCGGGGCGAATCTCTCGGTGGACTTCCCCGGGCAGCACGCCCGGTTCGAGTCGGATCCGCTGACCGAGGAGGTACGGATCACGGGAACACCGACGGTCACCTTGAAGGTGAGCTCGACGGCCGCGGACGGCTCGGCCGTCCTGTTCGGCAAGGTGTACGACGTGGGGCCCGACGGACGCGAGGCGGTGCTGCCGAGCCTGCTGGTGGCTCCCGTACGGGTCGAGAACGCCGGGCAGGGCGCGACGGTGCGGCTGCGGCTGCCCGCCGTCGACCATGCGGTGGAGGCCGGGCACCGGCTGCGGCTCGTCGTCGCGGCCACCGACCTGGGCTACGCGACCCCGGCCGCTCCGGCCACCTACACCGTGGGGGTGGAGGGCCCGCTCGCCGTGCCGGTGGCCGAGGGCGTGCGGACGGCCTCGGCGGGGCTGCCCGCGTGGACCTGGTGGCTGCCGCTCGGCGCGGCGGCGCTGGCCGCGGCGCTGCTGGGGATCCGGCGGACCGGCCGGGAGGCCGCGGGGCCGCGGGGGCGGGGACCGCAGCCCGACCCGGCGCTCGCCGACGTACCGCTGGAGATCACGGGACTGACGAAGCGCTATGCGAAGGCCCAGGACCGGTACGCCGTGCGGGACCTCTCGTTCCGGGTGGAGAAGGGGCAGGTGCTCGGGCTGCTCGGGCCGAACGGCGCCGGGAAGACGACCACCCTGCGCATGCTGATGGGGCTGATCTCGCCGGACGCCGGGGAGATCCGGGTGTTCGGGCACCCGGTGCGGGCCGGCGCGCCGGTGCTGTCGCGGGTCGGGGCGTTCGTCGAGGGGGCCGGTTTCCTGCCGCACCTGTCGGGGCGGGCCAATCTGGAGCTGTACTGGCGGGCGACCGGCCGCCCGGCCGAGGACGCGCACCTGGCGGAGGCCCTGGAGATCGCCGGGCTCGGCGACGCGCTGGAGCGCGCGGTGCGCACGTACTCGCAGGGCATGCGCCAGCGCCTCGCGATCGCGCAGGCCATGCTCGGCATGCCGGACCTGCTGATCCTCGACGAGCCGACGAACGGTCTGGACCCGCCGCAGATCCGGGAGATGCGGGACGTGATGATCCGGTACGCGGCCGGCGGCCGGACCGTGATCGTCTCCAGCCACCTGCTGTCGGAGGTGGAACAGTCCTGTACGCACCTGGTGGTCATGGACCGTGGGCGGCTGGTGCAGGCCGGCGAGGTCGCCGAGATCACCGGCGGCGGGGACACGCTGCTGGTCTCGCTGGCCGGGCCGGTGGACGAGGGGGTCGTCGGCAAGGTGGCGGCCCTGGAGGGGGTCGCCTCCGTGACGGCCGCCGATGACGGGCTGCTCGTACGGCTGGACGGTGCCACGCCGGCCGGGTTGATCGCCGAACTCGTCCGGCTGGAGGTGCCGGTGACGGCGGTGGGGCCGCACCGGCGGCTGGAGGACGCGTTCCTGACCCTGATCGGAGGTGCGGCATGACCGCCCTGGACACGGCTCCCGGGTACCGGCCCGGCGCCACGCTGCCGTTGCGCGTGGAGGCACTGCGGCAGTGGCGCAGGCGGCGGACGCTGGTGATGGGCGGGGTGCTCGCCGCACTCCCGTTCATCATGGTCATCGCGTTCGCGGTGGGCGGCGGTCAGGACGGCGGGCGGGGCGGCCGGGACGGCCGGATCACCCTCATCGACACGGCGACGGCCTCGGGGGCGAACTTCGCCGCCACCTGCCTGTTCGTGTCGGCCGGGTTCCTGCTGGTGGTGCCGGTGGCTCTGTTCTGCGAGGACACGGTCGCCTCCGAGGCGAGCTGGTCCTCGCTGCGCTACCTGCTCGCCTCGCCGGTGCCGCGGGCGCGGCTGCTGTGGAGCAAGCTGGTGGTGGCGCTCGGCTTCAGCCTGGCGGCGATGGTGCTGCTGCCGGTGGTGGCGTTGGCGGCGGGTACGGCCGCGTACGGGTGGGGGCCGCTCAAACTCCCGACCGGCGGAGCGCTTCCCGCGGGGGAGGCCCTGCCCCGGCTCGCGATGGTGGTGGCGTTCGTCTTCGTTTCGCAGCTCGTGACGGCCGGGCTGGCGTTCTGGCTCTCCACGCGGACGGACGCGCCGCTGGGCGCGGTGGGCGGGGCGGTCGGCCTGACGATCGTCGGCAATGTGCTGGACGCGGTGACCGCGCTCGGGTCCTGGCGGGAGTTCCTGCCCGCGCACTGGCAGTTCGCCTGGGCGGACGCGCTGCAGCCGCAGCTGGAATGGGGCGGAATGGTCAAGGGCGCGGCGGTGTCGGTGTCGTACGCGCTGGTGCTGTTCGCGCTCGCGTTCCGGGGCTTCTCCCGCAAGGACATCGTGTCCTGACCCGCCGGATGCGGTCGGGGGCCGCCGCGTGGTCGGGGGCCGCCGGCGTCCGCACCCCGACCGGCGCGGGGGCGTCGGCCTCGTGCACGCCGACGGCCCCGGGAGTCAGCCGTCCGTGGCAACGGGGTCCGCGTCGTTGTGCGCCTGCCGGGCGATGGCCCCGGCAGGCGGGACAATCGCGCTCGTCACGACGTACGGACGCGCCGGCGCGGCACCGAGGGGCACCACCGATGCACACAGCAGGACTTCCGGCCCGCCGGGCCGTTCTGGCCGGGGCACTCGCGGCGACCGCCGCCGCGCTCTCGGGATGCTCGTCCCCGAGTACCGCGAAGGCCACGACCGCAACTCCCCCGCCACGGCCCGCCACACCCGAGGCCGCGTTCACGCGCCTGATGGAAGGCAACCAGCGCTGGGTGAGCGGCACGCTCGAACACCCCGACCGCGATCCCGAGCGGCGCGAGCTGGTCGCCGAGGCGCAGGACCCCTTCGGGGTGGTCCTCTCGTGCATCGACTCCCGGGTGGCGCCCGAGCTGGTCTTCGACACCGGGCTCGGCGACCTGTACGTCCTGCGTACGGGCGGGCAGACCGTCGGCCCGGTGGTGACCGGCTCCGTCGAGTACGGACCCATGACGGGCGGCACCCCGCTGGTGGTGGTGCTCGGACACCAGCGCTGCGGCGCCATCGAGGCTGCGTACAAGGCGCTGAAGGCCGGCACGACGCTGCCCGGCAACCTCCAGGCCATCGCGAAGGCGCTGGCGCCGGCGTACGAGCTGACGGCCAAGAGCCCCGGCGCCGACCCCGTCGACACCATGATCCGCAACCAGGTCAAGGTGACCGCGGACGAGTTGCGGACCAACGCCGACCTGGGGCCCCTCGTGAAGAAGGGCGCCCTGGCCGTCGTCGGTGCCTACTACTCGCTGGACACGGGCAAGGTGGAGGTCCTGACGGGCCCTCCCGGCTGAGCGCTCACCTCCGCGGCTGCGCGATCACGTCGATCTCCGCCGGCAGTTCCGGGTCCGGCGGACGAGCAGGTGACGGCCGCGTTGGCCCTCACCTGCTCGGCGGAGGTGGCGCCCGCGATCACCGAGGCGCATCCGGGGTGTGCCAGGAGCCGGCCGATGGCGAGTTCGAGGACGGTGCGCCCGTGCCGTCGATCAACCGGGCGCCAGTTCAGGCATCCCGGTACACGCGGTTCACAGGATCCGGGCCGCGCCGGCGGAGGGTGCGGCCACCGTGATCCGCGGTGGCGCGTGCCCCGCGCGGGCGAAGGCCTCCGTCACCGCCCGCGTCACCACCGGCTCGGCCTCCGCGTCGATGAGGGCCAGCGCGGAGCCGCCGAAGCCGCCGCCGGTCATCCGGGCCCCGTACGCGCCCGCCGCGTTCGCGGTGGCCACCGCGAGGTCGAGCTCCGCGCAGGAGACGGCGTAGTCGTCGCGGAGCGAGCGGTGTCCCTCGGTCAGCAGCGGTCCCGTCTCCCGCAGCCGCCCGGCCCGCAGCAGGGCCTCGACCCGTACGACGCGTTCGTTCTCGGTGACGACGTGCCGGACCCGGCTGCGCGCGACCGGGTCCGCCAGGCGGGCGAGCGCCTGCTCCAGCTCGCGGTACGGGAGGTCGCGCAGCGCGGGCAGGCCCAGGGCGGCGGCCGCCCCGTGGCAGGAGGCGCGGCGCTCGGCGTACGCCCCGTCGGCCAGGTCGTGCTTGACCCGTGTGTCGATGACCAGGAGGCGCAGACCCGCGGCCGCACAGTCGAAGGGGATGTGCGCCTGCCGGAGGCTGCGGGTGTCCAGGTGGAGGGCGTGGCCGTCGGTGGCGCACGCCGAGGCCATCTGGTCCATCACCCCGCACGGCACGCCGACGTAGGCGTTCTCCGCGCGGCGGGCGAGCGCGGCCAGTTCGGGGCGGGTGAGCGGGATCCCGTGCAGGTCGGCGAGGGCCAGCGCGGTGGCCACCTCCAGGGCGGCGGAGGAGGACAGCCCGGCCCCCGCCGGCACCTCGGACCGTACGTGCAGATCGGCGCCCCCGACCGGAAGACCGGCCTCCCGCAGGGCCCAGAGCACGCCGGCCGGATACGCGGCCCAGCCGTCGGAGCCCTTCGGGGGGCGCGCGGGATCGAGCTCGGCGGGGTCGAGGGTCACCACCCCGGAGGGGGTGTCGGCGGAGTGGAGCCTGAGCATCCCGTCGGTGCGCCGGGCGGCGGCCGCCTCGGTGCGCTGCGGGAGGGCGAAGGGCAGGGCGAAGCCGTCGTTGTAGTCGGTGTGCTCGCCGATCAGGTTGACCCGGCCGGGTGCCGCCCAGACCCCCTCGGGCGGGTACCCGTACAGCTCCTTGAACTCCTGGGCCGTCCCGCTCACCGGCTCGCCACCTCCCGCAGCCGCGCGGCCGCGTCCTCGGGCCGCACGTCGTTCATGTAGGCCTCCATCCCGGATTCGGTCCCCGCCAGGTACTTGAGCTTGTCGGCGGTGCGGCGGACGGTGAAGAGCTCCAGGTGGAGCGCGAAGTCGGCGCGGCCCTCGCCCGAGGTCGGCGCCTGGTGCCAGGCGGAGACGTACGGGGTGGGGTCGGGCCGCCCGAAGAGCCGGTCGAAGCGGCGCAGCAGTTCCAGGTAGACGCGGGGGAACTCGTCGCGGGCGGGGCCGTCCAGGGCGGTCAGGTCGGCCGCCCGGCGGTGGGGGTAGAGGTGGACCTCGTACGGCCAGCGTGCCGCGTAGGGCACGAAGGCGGTCCAGTGCTCGGCTTCGAGGACGACGCGGGTGCCTTCGGCCCGCTCGGCGGCGAGCACCTCCTCGAAGAGGTTGCCGCCGGTGGCCGCGCGGTGGGCGGCCACGGTGGCGAGCATGCGGGTCGTGCGCGGGGTGACGAACGGGAACGCGTAGATCTGGCCGTGCGGATGCGAGAGGGTGACACCGATCTCGGCGCCCCGGTTCTCGAAGCAGTACACCTGGCGGACGCCCTCGCGGGCGGAGAGTTCGGCGGTGCGGTCGGTCCAGGCGGCCAGCACCAGCGCGGCGCGCTCCTCGTCGAGCTGGGCGAAGGAGGTCCGGTGGTCGGGGGTGAAGCAGATGACCTCGCAGCGGCCGGTGTCGCCGGCGAGCGAGGGGAAACGGTTCTCGAAGACGACGACCTCGTAGTCGGGGGCCGGGACCTCGCCGGCCCGGCCTTCGGTGGAGGGGCAGAGCGGGCAGGCGTCGGCGGGTGGCAGGTAGGTGCGGCCCTGGCGGTGGGAGGCGATGACGACGGCGTCCCCGAGGAGGGGGTCGCGGCGCACCTCGGAGGTGGTGGCGGAGGCTTCGAGGGGGCGGGTGTCGGGTACGGCGCGGGCTGCTGCGTCGTCGGTGTCGTAGTAGAGGATCTCGCGGCCGTCGGCCAGGCGGGTGCTCGTTCGCTTCACGGGGCCAGCTTCTCTCACTGCCACCGCCGGGGTCACTGGCGGGTACCGACCTCGTACGAGCGGGCCTGGGCGCCGTTCCTCTTCAACGGGCTGGTCATCGGTGCGGGCGAAGCGGAGCGGATCCGTCGGCGGGGGCCGGCCGCCGCGCGGGTCCCACCGGCGCTACCTTGACGACAGGACGGGGGTTTCAGATGCCGGCGACACAAGGGGCGGGGCGGAATGGGACGTGGCGACGGTCAGGTATGGCGGCTGGAGCGCCGTTGGGGGCAGGAACACGGCCGGGAACTCGTGGGCGAGATCGCGATCGCGGGGTTCGACTTCCCGTGGTTGAGCGGCCGCTTCACCCCGCAGCCGGCGTTCGCGGTGTTCAAGCCCTGGTTCGACGAGGCCCGCGCCGTTCTCGCGGAGGAGGACTTCGAGCGGTTCGACGAGGTCTACGCGTCGATTGCGCGGAGGCTCACCCTGGTGTCTCCGACCGGCCCGGTCGCCGAGTTCCTGCTGCACATCGAAGGAGACGAGGCGCGGTTCCGGTGGAGCGACACCCCGTTCGAGCCCTGACGGCGCCGCACGCACCGGCGCCGCACGCGCCGGCGCCGACGCCGTACGGCTGTCCTGGACATGCCGCTTAGGGTGAGGAGGCACCCCGCCCAGGTCGCCGGGCAGTCCGGACCCGGCCCCGTTCCTCAGGAGTCACCCATGGCGCGCTCGCTCGACGGTCTCGTCTTCGTCCCGGTCGCCGACCAGGCGCCGGGCCAGGTCGGCCGGGAGACCCGGTTCGTGTACCACGAACAGGGCGACCGGATCTGGGCCGAGTACTCCGGTGGCGACGTGGCCAGGGGCTACCTGGTCGGCACCCGCTCCGGCGACGGGCTCGACTTCCGCTACGTCCAGCTCCGGCACGACGGCACCACCGCGTCCGGGCACTGCACCTCGCTCGTGACGGAACTCCCCGACGGCCGGCTCCGCCTGGCGGAGACGTGGACGTGGGAGTCCCAGCAGGGCAGCGGCACCAGCCTGGTCGAGCAGCTGTCTGCCTGACTCCTCGGACCTCAGCGGATCCGGGCCGCCTGGCGACCGCCACCGACCGCCGCCGGGCGACGCGGCCCCGCAAGCGGTTTCCGGCGACCGCCCCTGCCACCGGCCGGTTCCGGCCAATCGCCGCCCCCGCGCTGCGGCCGGACCCCGACCCACCCCGTCGGCACACCGGCGCCCCCACACCCGCCAGGTCGGCCGGATCGCGCTGCTCCACCCTCCGGGCTGCTGTGTACTCACTCCTCCGCTCCCCCGGCGCACCCCGCCCCGGCCTCCCCCCCTGGAGGCAGGGGTCTCCTCGTCATGCCGCCGTCCGAGGGGCGGAACGACTTCCCTCACCGACGAGTTGGAGGAGGAACACCATGGCCCGCAAGCAAGCCGAGGAACCGAAAGCCGCTGCCCTGCCCGCGCCCCCGGAGTTCACGTACGCCTGGGGGCAGCACAACAAGACCATGGAACAGCTCTCGCCGGCCGACATGGCCCGCCGGGTGCCGGCCGCGCTCGCCCAGACCGCCCGGCTGGCCTGGGCGGTGAACCGGACCGCGTTCGTCTGGCTCGTCTGCGCCCAGGTACTCGGCGGCGTCTGCACCGCCGCCGCCCTCACGGCCGTCTCCCGGGCCATGGGCCCTCTGCTCACCGCCGGCACCGTCGAGGAGCGCGTCACGGGCGCCGCCTGGCCGCTCGCCGCCGCAGCGGCCCTGACGGCCCTGGGGGCGCTGGCCTCCCTCGCGTCCGGGAGTGCCGCCCGGCGCCTGAATCCCGGCATGTCCACCCTCGCCGATCTGGCGATGGTGGACGCCCACATGGACGTCGAGCTGTCCGCCTACGACGCCCCCGACTTCACCGAGCGCTCCGAGGCCGCCGAAACCGGATCCGCCCGCTCCGCAATGTTGCTGCAGGACGCGCTCGGTTTCTCCGGCGGCCTGATCGACATGGTCGCCGTCGCGTCGGTCCTGTGCGTCGTCCACCCCGTGCTGCTGCCCCTGCTCCTGCTGTCGGTCATCCCCCGCGGCCTCGGCTCCGTCTTCGCCGCCCGCCTCGACTACCGCCTCCACAACGAGACCGTCGCCTCGCGCAACATCCGCCACATGATGCGCTGGCACCTCACCACCCCCAAGCTCGCGGACGAGCTGCGCGGCAACAGCATGCGCCCGTACGCCCACCACTGGTACGCCGCCGTCTGCGCCCGGATCGACTCCACCATGGTGGGGTCCGCGCCCCGCTACCTGGCCGTCCACCTCACCGCCGCGGTGGTCTCCGGTCTCTTCATCGTCCTGACCTGGGCCTGCCTCGGCGCGCTCGTGGTCGGCGGTTACATGGCACTCGGAGCCGCCGGTACCGCGATCGTCGCCATGCGCACCTCCACCGCCGCCCTGTCGCAGCTCGTGGTGTACGGCGCCGCCATGTTCCAACACGCCCTCTACCTCGGCGACTACGCCACCTTCATCCGCCAGGCAGCCGAGCAATCCGGGCCGCGCGGCCCCCAGGAGCTGGAGGCCCCGGGGAAGATCCGCCTTGAGGCGGCCACGTACACCTACCCGGGCAAGGACAGCCCCGCGCTCGGCCCGGTCGACCTCACGCTCCACCGCGGGGAGGTCGTCGCCCTCGTCGGGGAGAACGGCGCCGGCAAGTCCACCTTCATCCGCCTCCTCACCAGCCTCACCGCCCCCACCACCGGCACGGTCTCCTGGGACGGCGTTCCGACCGCCGACGCCGATCAGCGCTCCGCCTGGCGGCACGTCGGGCTCGTCACCCAGTCCTACGGGTACTGGCCCTTCTCCGCCCGCGAGAACATCACCCTCGGCCAACCCGACCCCCGCGGCGAGGAGGCGGTCTGGGACGCCCTCGCCGCCGTCGGCATGAAGGACACCGTCGCGGCGTTCCCGAGCGGCCTCGACACCCTGCTGGCCCGCTCCCTGTGGGGCGGTCACGAGCCCTCCGGCGGCCAGTGGCAGCGCATCGCGTGTGCCCGGGCCTTCCACCGCAGGCCCGGCCTGCTCGTCATGGACGAGCCGACCTCCGCCATGGATCCCCGCGGCGAGCACATGGTCTTCTCCGGGCTGCGCGACATGAAGGACGACCGCATCACGGTCATCGTCACCCACCGCATGGAGAACTGCCGCCTCGCCGACCGCATCATCGTCCTCGACGCCGGCCGGATCACCGAACAGGGCACGTACGAGGAACTCCTCCGCCAGGACGGCTCCTTCGCCGAACTCGTCCGTCTCTCCCAGGACCGCTAGGCGGCGTCCGCCACACGGCGGGGGCGTCGGAGCCTCCCGCCGTGCGGCACTGGTCGCGCGGTCGTCCCGCTCGGGGACACCGGTCTACCGGGAGCCGCCCCGACACCGCTGTGGTACCGGGACGACCTCCCCGAACCCGGTGGCGAGGGGGCGCGAAGGCGTGACATAACGTGCCCTCCATGGATCAGGAGCACATAGCCGGGGGCGGCGAAGGGGCGGGCAGGCGGCGCTTCCTCGCCCTCGCGACGGGGGCGGCCACCGCTGCCGGGCTGGGAGCCGTGGGCGGCTGCGCGAGCCCGGGCGGCGCCGGCCGGGCGGACCTGAGGTCGGGGGCCGGCAAGGGCCCCACCGCCAGTGGCTCCGCCGGGAAGACGACCGGTCCGGGCGCCTTCGACGTCAAGGCCGAGAACGCCCGCCCCGGGAACGCCGACTGGCACGTCACCAAGGCCGGGCCTGCGCGGGCCATCGAGGGCTTCGCCGACCGGGTCAGTGTCCTGCCCGGCGAGTCGTTCGGGCTGCACGTGTCCACCACCGCGCCCCGGTTCACGGTCTCCGCCTACCGGATGGGCTGGTACGGCGGCGCCCGCGCCCGGCTGGTGTGGCGCTCCGAGGCGCTGCCCGGCATCCGGCAGCCCGAGCACACCGTGGACTCCGCGACGCGCATGGTCCGCACCCGGTGGCCCCGTACGGCCACGGTCGACACCAAGGGCTGGCCGGAAGGCTGCTACCTGCTGCGGCTCGACGCGCAGGGCGCCGAGGGGCAGCGGTTCGTGCCCGTCACCGTCCGGTCGGCGGCCACGGCGGGACGTACGGTCGTCGTGAACGCGGTGGCGACCTGGCAGGCGTACAACCGGTGGGGCGGTTACGGCAGCTACGACGGCCCGAGCGGCGGTTACGCCTCCCGGTCCCTCGCCGTGACCTTCGACCGGCCGTACGAGTACGACGACGGCGCGGGTCTGTTCCTGGTGTACGAGGCGCCGCTGCTGGCCCTCGCCGAGCGGCTCGGCCTACCGCTGGCCTACGCGACGACCACCGACGTGGCGCGCGAGAAGCGGCTGCTGGAAGGGGCCGCCGCGGTGCTGTCCCTCGGCCACGACGAGTACTGGTCGCCCGAGCAGCGGGCCCACTTCACGGCAGCCCGGGACGCCGGGACGAACATCGCGGTCCTCGGCGCCAACTGCTGCTTCCGCAGGATCCGCCTGGAGCCCTCCGACCTCGGGCCGGACCGCACGGTGGTCTGCTACAAGTCCTCCTACGACCAGGACCCGGGGTTCAAACGGGGCGGGCCGGCCACGGTCGACTTCCGCTCGGCCCCGGGGGCCGACCCGGAGAGCTCGCTGCTCGGCGTGATCTACGACGGGTACCCGGTGGACGCCCCCTACGTGGTGACCAACCCGGGGCACTGGCTCTTCGAAGGTACCGGCGTGAAGGCCGGCGACCACTTCCCGCACCTGGTGGGCGTCGAGTACGACAAGGTCGACACCGGTTTTCCGACGCCCCGGCCGATCGAGATCCTGGCCCACTCACCCGTGGTGTGCGAGGGCCGGCCGAGCCACCAGGACACGGCCTACTACACGGCGCCGAGCGGCGCGGGAGTGTTCGCCACCGGGACGATGCGGTGGGTGGAGGCCCTGGACGCCACCGGCGACGGGCGCAGCGGGGCCAACCACGGACTGGACGCGCGCTCAGGAGCGTTCACCACGCGCGTGACGGAGAACATGCTGCGGGTGTTCGCGGCAGGACCGGCGGGGCGGACACATCCGGCGCAGGACAACGTCAAGGCGGTGTACGGGGGTTCGTGACGGAGGCGCCGGCCGTGCCGGATGGCCGGATTGTGGTGGACTCCTCCCGGAACGGGTGGTTAGCCCGCCCCTGTATCCAGCGGGGGCGGGCTTCTTCGCATCCGGAATCTTGCTCTGTCATATGCCTACGGCCCACCTGCCTGGGGTTCTACGGTGTGCATCGTGTGGGGGCCGCCTGCGTCGTCGTCGCCCGGCCGCCGCACCTCCGGGATGCGCACACGCGCCAGCCGGGTGAACCTGAAGGAGATCCCGACCCCTCACACACCAGGGATAGCCATGATCAAGAAGCTGCACGAGATGGGCATGCGAAGCGAGCACGCGTACATGGCAGCGTTCGCCTCGATCGGTCTTTCCATCGCCACATGGGTGACGTCCCTCAACGCCGAACCGGGGGCCGGCATCGCTCGCGCCGACCGGTGGGGAATCTTCGTTGGCGAATGGGCCCCCACCTTCTTCGGGCTCGGCCTGGCCCTGTCCCACTACGAGCAGTCGGAGGGCACCCTCCTCGCCAGCGTGAGCGACATCCGCGAGGAACGAGCGGCCATGTAGCACCTACGTCAGTCCAGCACGCCGAGCGCCGTATCTCCTGGCCGCGCCATCACGGCCCCGGACGAAGCGGAGACCTTGGGCATGACGACCTACATGCGCCGACTTCGATCAACGCGAGACCGGCTCGCCGACCCCTGCCCGTTGTCGGCGCCCCGTGCCACGCTGGTCTCGTTGGCGCCTATACCCAATGCCTTCGGCACGTCCCTGCGCACAGATGCAGTGGTCTCGGTGCTGTGACCGTGGCGCGACGGCTGACGCCCGTCCCTTCGGGGGCGGGCGTTCTGCTATTCGCCCCCCTCGTACACATGCGGCTTCCCGCCCTGCCAGGCGATGACGGGCGAGTCTCCGAGGACCAGCTCCTCTGGGTCGGGGACTTCGATGCGCCGCAGGAACTCGATCAGGTCCCGGTCGCTGTAGGCCACCCCGAGGACGGTGTCGACGCCGCGGATTCGGATCACGACCCGCCGGCCACCCGACGCCGAGATCCGGTGCACGAGAATCGGCGCATCGTCCATGCCTCCAGCCTGCGGCGGGCCGGTTGGTCCAGCACGCCGAGGGCGGTGTCGGGCCGACAGTGGGTGCAGGCTTCAACGCCGTCGGCGAGGGCCCGGCGGGCGAGGTCGCGGCCGGCGGGGTGGCAGCGGGAGCGGGTGTCCCAGCAGTCGCCGACGTGTGAACGTGGGTTCCTGCGGGGGAACAGGGGACGTCTACCAGTAGTGCCGTCGTCCGCCGACCTTGTGTCCGACGGATCCCAGGATCAACAGGATGATGCCGATGACGATCAGGATGATCCCGATGGTCCACAGGATGGCGATGCCTGCTACGTAGCCGACGACCAGCAGGATGATTCCGAGGACGATCATGATGTCCGCCGATCTCACGCGGTGAGGTGATGCGAGGCCCCCGTTTCCAGGGTAGATCCGCCCTCTGGCTGTGGCTCCCCGGGCAGGGCAGTCCTACCGTGGAAGGACAGCGAGCAGATCTCTGGAGCGCGCCATGCTCGTCATTCTCGGACTCGTCCTCCTGATAGCCGCGCTGGTCGTCGGTGTGGCCGGCGTCGTTGCCAATGACGGCAGTGCCCATGAGCTGACCGGCGGATTCTCCGTTTTCGGCTACGAGGTCAGCGGCTCCACCGGCACTCTCTTCCTCTACGGCATCGCCGTCGGGGCCGTGGCCCTGCTCGGGCTGAGCCTTCTCCTGGCTGGTGTCCGCCTGGCTGGTGCGCGCCGTACCTCTCATCGCGGCCACGACACCGGTCCCGGAGTCAACAATTCGCGCCGAGGGGCAGCCGCCGCCAACGATCGCGCCGACGTCGAAGACCAGCGGGGCACCGCCCGCCCTCAGGCGACGGGTGGGCGAGCGTCCGACCCGGACGGAGAGCACCGGAGGGGGCTCAACCCGTTCAAGCGCCGATCGGAGCCCCGGTAGGCCGCCACACGACTTACGAGGGGAGGCGCCCCATGAGTATCGGCAAGAAGATCGCGCACAAGGCCGAAGCGGTCAAGGGCGGCGCCAAGAAGACCGTCGGCCGTGTCACCGGCAGCCGGCACCTGCGGGCCGAAGGCCGTGGTGACCAGATCAAGGGCAACACCAAGCAGGCCGCGGCGAAGATCAAGGACTCCTTCAAGCACTGACCGCTGCGCTCGCCCTGTCGACCGCACGGCAGGGCTCCGGAGGTGCCAGGTATGGCCATCAAAAAGGGTGCCACCCAGGCCAGGTCCAAGGGGCGGCGTGTGTCCAACAGCCGTGGCATGGAGGTCCTGTCCAGGGTCGGACTCTTCACCCGGGGGTGTGATCTACGTGCTGGTGGGGCTCCTGGCCGTGCAGATGGCGTTCGGCGGCGGCAGTGGCAAGGAGGCCGCTGGGTCAGGTGCGGTGCGGACCATCGGCGAGCAGCCGTTCGGCCGGGGGTTGCTGTGGGCACTGGTGGTGGGGCTGGCGGCGATGGCGCTGTGGCGGATGTCAGAGGCCGCGTTCGGACAGGCGGTGACGGGCGGTGACAAGTGGACCCGGCGCCTGGGCTCTTTGGGGCTGGCGGTCTTCTACACCCTTCGGGCGGGTCCTCTTCGGCGTGGTCGGAGCCGTCCTGGCCATCGTGGGCGTGGTGATCGTGGTGCGCAGCCTGATGCGGAAGTTCGAGGAGAATCTCCGGACGGGCGAGATGAGCCCGGCGACGCGGCGGGTCGTCGCGGGGCTGGGCGTCGTCGGCGGCGTGGCGACCGGCGTGGTCGCGGCGGTGTCCGGGCTGTTCGTCCTGCTGGCTGCGGTGCAGTTCGATCCCGGCCGGGCCAAGGGCATGGACGAGACGCTGCGTTCGTTCGCCGCCACACCCGCCGGGCCCGTGCTCCTGATCGCCGCGGCGATGGGTCTCCTGCTGTTCGGCCTCTATTCGTTCTGCGAAGCCCGCTGGCGCAAAGCCCCTGAGCACGGAGCCTCGGCAGAGCAGCCGGCCGAGGCGCCGGGCCCGGAGGCGCACCCAAGTGCCCCCTAGCGAGGGCATCCCGTCCGATGCCGCAGGCCGCTTGTCTCCGTTCGGGCGCCTGCGCAGCGCGATCCGCCGCTCGCGGGCGGGGCGCAGGTGGGGGTGGGGCAGCGATAT
Organism: Streptomyces sp. NPDC044571; assembly: GCF_040647115.1. Lineage (NCBI taxonomy): Bacteria > Bacillati > Actinomycetota > Actinomycetes > Kitasatosporales > Streptomycetaceae > Streptomyces > Streptomyces sp. NPDC044571. The sequence continues at coordinate 125,108 of NZ_JBEZBN010000004.1, read as the reverse complement.
CGACCTGTCGCAGCGTTCGCTGGGATTCGCGGCGCTCGGGTTCCTGACACCGGTGCCACTGCTGATCGTCGTGTCCGCGGCCGATCCGGCGAGCGGACGGGGGTTCGCGCAGTGGCTGGGAGACGGGCTCGGCGTCTCGACGGCCGCCAGAGGGGAGATCGAGCGGTTGTTCGCCCTGCCGGGTCAGGCGTGGCGGACCACGACGGCGTTCGGCCTCGCCGCCCTCGCCGTATTCGGTCTGTCGTTCGGGGCGGCGGTGCAGAGGGGCTACGAGAAGATCTGGGATCTGCCCCCGGCCCGCTGGTGGGCCAGGTGGCGGCACGTGCTGTGGCTCGCCGTCCTCATCGGGATCCTCTTCCTGTCCGCGATCACACCCCTGTGGCGGGATTCCTCGGCCCGCGGGGTGGTCACGGTGCTGAGCGGCACCCTGTTCTTCTGGTGGTCCCAGCGGCTACTGCTCGGCGGCCGGGTCGCCTGGGCCACCCTGCTGCCCGGGGCGGTCGCCACGATGCTCGGGCTGCTCGGCCTCAGGCTGTTCTCGCGGCTCGTGTTCTCACCGCTGATCGCATCCAGCGCAGTCGCCTATGGCCCGTTCGGAACCGTCCTGGTCATCCAGTCCTGGTTGGTCGGCGTGGGCGTCGTCGTGTTCGGCGGCGCCCTGGCCGGCCGACTGCTCCCCAACGAGCTCCCTCGCCTGTCACGGGCGCTGAAACGGCGGGGGTGAGGCCCGGATCCACCGCCTCTTCTCCGCTCAGGGGCGCAGACCGAGCCGTCTGCGGCCCTCGCGAAGCCACTCCAGCTGATCGTCTGACACCCGTCAAACGACATCGGTTCGTGATCATAAAGTCAGCACCAGGATCGGGGCATTTTGGGATCTTGATTCAGTCGGACGATCGTAGACAGGTAGGCGATAGGCAGTCAGGCCGTCGCGGTGCAGTGCGATCGGCTCCACCGTCAGCACGTGTGGACCGCGGCACCGACGGCTGAGGCGGCCCTCTCCCTCAGGAGGAGAAGAGCCGCCGCCTGTCGTCTGACGTGCACGAACAGCAAGATTGCTTGGGTGGAATTGGGGGTGCCTGACGCTGTAGCAGCAGGGTTGCGGCAGGGTAGTGCTGACCTAGTGCCAGCGTAGAGCTGCATGGGAAAGGCCCAAGCAGACAGTGTCTGACCTGGACCTTTGGTTGCGAACTACCAGTTCACGGAAGCAGGGGCGGCAGGATTCGAACCTGCGGCATCTGGTTTTGGAGACCAGCGCTCTGACCAACTGAGCTACACCCCTTCGGTGAGACCAACCATGTCATGGCGCGGCCCCGAGATCCACTTGTTTTTTGGATCAAGTGGAGTGAACTTCTGCCCGCGCCTGGGCACGGGGCGGTCAACCGGCTCACCGCGCAGGGGGTCGAGCGGGCGGTCAGCCGCGACCACGGCACCCACCCTCACCGCCGCCGGGGTCTGGCCCCTGCTCGCGCTCCTCCCCGACGGTGCGGCCGGACCCGCCCGGGCCGAACTCGCCGCAGCCCTCGGCACGTCCGCCGGTTCCGGGCCGAGGCGGCCCGCGAACTGCTGGACGGTGGTCGGGCTGCGCCGCAGCACCTCGCTCCTGGACGGCGTCAGCGTGGCGCACGGATCCGGCGGGCCGGTGACAGTGCTGGAGGCGGTCGGGGACGGCGGGGTCGATGTCCGGCTCGTGCTGGGCGAGTCGGCCGCCGCGCCCGGCGCCGTCCTCGCCCCGCGGCTGACCGGGCCGGTCACCCGCGGTGGGCCGTGGCCAGGGCCTTCGTCTCCGCGAAGGCGGGCACGCGGCCGGTGCCACCCCGTCCGGACACCGACAGGGAAGCGGCCGCCATGCCGTACGCGACCGCGTCGGCAAGGCTGTCGCCCAGGGCCAGTCGCGCGGTGGCGGTGCCGGTGAAGCAGTCCCCGGCGCCCGTGGCGTCGACGGGGTCCGGCACGACCGGTACGGGGTGGTACTCCGCCCGCGTGCCGTCGTCCAGCAGCAGCCGGTCCGCGCCCGCCGTGACGACGACCGTACGCGCTCCCAGCGCGCGGCAGCGGGCCGCGGCGGTCAGCGGATCGCCGGTGTCCACGAGGGGCAGGGTGTCGGCCGGGCAGGCCGTCTTCAGGAGTCCGGCCAGCGGGGCGATCCCGGCCAGCAGCTCCCGCGCCTCGGACCGTCCCGTGAGCCGGGGACGGAAGTTGGAGTCGTACGAGACGTGCCCGCCGGCCGCGTGCACGGCCCGGGCCGCGGCCAGCACCGCGGCCCGCCCGCCCGGTGCCAGGGCTCCGGTGATCCCGCTGGTGACGAGCGCCTTCGAGCGGGTCAGCAGCTTCCGCCATGAGGCGACGTGTCCGGTGGAGAGGGTCGAACCGGCGCTGCCGGTGCGCCAGTAGACGAAGGCGCGGTCGCCCCCGGTGTCGGCGGCGAGCAGGTAGGCGCCGTTGGGGCGCGGGGAGCGGTGGACATGGGAGACGTCCAGGCCGAGCTCGGCCGCGCGGCGCAGCAGGGGCACGCTGAGCTCGTCGTCCCCGACGACGGCGAGCAGGGCGGTGCGGGCCCCGGCCGCGGCGGCGGCCGCAGCGGCGTTCAGGGCGTCACCGGAGTAGGAGAGGCGGGCCGAGGTCCCGTCGACGGCCCGGCCGAGGGCTGTGTCGGCGTGGATCTCGACCAGCACCTCGCCGAGGACGAGCACGTCGTACTCCGCCGTCCGCCCCGGCCCGGTCATCGCCCGGCCCCGCAGCCGGCGTCGGCACGGGCGCCGCCCCGCTCGCCCCACCCGGTCGACGCAGCGAAGACGGCGGCCAGTTCACCCGGATCGTCCGGCAGCCCGGCGCCGATGCCGACGGCCGCGGCTCCGGCGTCGAGCCACGCGCGGACCGCCCCGAGGCGGATGCCGCCGGTCGGGATCAGCAGCGCCCCGGGGAGCACCGCCGTGAGGGAGCGGATGAACCGCGGGCCCCCGACGTGCGCCGGGAAGACCTTGGCGGCGCCGGCGGACCGGACGGCGGAGGCGATCTCGGCGGGGGTGAAGCCGCCTTCGACGAACACCGCCTCACGCCGCACGGCGACCGCGCGGACCTCGGGGCCGGGTACGGGGAGACCAGGAAGGCCGCGTCGGCGTCGAGTGCGGCCTCCGCGTCCGCGGCGGTGGTGACGGTGCCGACGCCGATCAGTGCGGGGCGGCCGTGCGCGTCGGCCAGCCGGACGGTACGGGTGAGGGCCTCGGCCCAGTTGGGGGTGGACGTGGTCAGCTCGATCACGCGGCAGCCTGCCGCCAGCAGGCCTTCGGTCCGGCGGACGGCATCCTCCGCGTCGGCCGTGCGGAGCACGGGCAGCAGGCGCTGGGCGGCCAGCTCCTCCAAGGGGTGGCACGGCATCGGAGCGACCTCCATGTGTCCCACGTAGTGGCACGCCGTATCGTTTAACGGAACTCGTTCCCTGAACGACCCTACCCCTCAACGCCCTTGGAGGTCAGGTGTCCGACACGACAGGCCACGGACTCGGCCACGGACACGGCCACGGCCGCGGCGGCGGCGGCCGGACGTCCGCGGCCGGCACGGCGCTGGAGAAATCGATGCGGATCCTGGAGGCGGTGGCCTCGCCCGGAGGCCCCCACCGCCTCACCGATGTGACGGCGGCGGCCGCCGTACCGAAGTCGAGCACCTTCCGGATCCTCGCCTCGCTGGTCGAGCAGGGGTTCGTCCGCGTCGACGCGGACTCCCGCTACGGGGTGGGCCCGCGCCTGCGGGAGCTCTCCGCGCTGGTCGGTGGCGGCGAGCCGGCGGACATCGGGCGGATCCTGGGCGAGTTGCAGCAGGCCACCGGCCAGACCGTGCACCTGGCCCTGCACACCGGGGAGTCCCTCACCTACATCCGGAAGCTGGAGGGCGGCCAGCCCTTCCGGACGGCGTCGCGGATCGGGATGCGGATGCCCCTGCACAGCACCGCCGTCGGCAAGAGCATCCTGGCCCACCTGCCGGAGGAGGAGTTCGACGCGTTCGTCCGGGCCGCGGGACTGCCGGAGCGCACCCCGCGGACGCTGACCGACGTGCGCGCTCTGCGGGCGGAACTGGCGCTGGTCCGTGCCCGGGGCTACGCGTTGGACGACGAGGAGAACGAGCCTGCCGTCCGCTGCGTCGGCGCTCCTGTCCTCGACGCCGGAGGACACCCGGTCGGCGGAGTCAGCGTCACCACGCTCGCCCCTCTCGTCGCGCGCGAGGAGATCGAGTCGTACGCCCCGATGGTGCGCGCGGCCGCCGAGGCACTGGCTCCCCTGCTGTAGCGGCCCCGGAGGGCGGCGCCCGGGGCCGTACGGGGGGATGCGATGCTTGCGGCGCCGAGGCGGCCCCACCCGGTCGGACGCGTCCGTACGGCCCCGTTCGGTACGGGCCGCGAACTCGCCCTCCGGATTTTCGCGATAAGTGTTATCCGAGCTCCCCTCGACGGTCTCCCAGGCATTGGGCATCATCGACGGCCGGTACGGACAGGGAACATCACATGACTACTGAGCACACGGCAGCGCTGGTGGCAGCGGCCCGTGCGGGCGACCCCCGCGCGCAGGACGAACTCGTCGGCACCTATCTGCCGCTCGTCTACAACATCGTCGGGCGGGCCCTGAACGGGTCCTGCGACGTGGACGACGTGGTGCAGGACACGATGCTCCGCGCGCTCGACGGGCTGGGCGGGCTGCGCTCGGACGAGAGCTTCCGGTCCTGGCTGGTCGCGATCGCCATGAACCGGGTGCGTGCGCACTGGCAGGCCCGGCACAGCGCCCCCGGCGAGAGCGGCCTGGAAGCCGCCTGGGAGCTCGCCGATCCCGGCGCCGACTTCGTGGACCTGACCGTCGTACGGCTCCAGTTGGAGGGCCAGCGGCGGGAAACCGCCCGGGCCACCCGCTGGCTGGAGCCCGAGGACCGGGCGCTGCTGTCGCTGTGGTGGCTGGAGTGCGCCGGTGAGCTGACCCGCGCCGAGATGGCCGTGGCCCTGGAACTCTCCCCGCAGCACACCGCGGTGCGGGTGCAGCGGATGAAGGCGCAGTTGGAGTCGGCGCGGGTGGTGGAGCGGGCGCTGGACGCCCAGCCGCCGTGCGAGACCCTGCGAACGGTGACGACCGGCTGGGACGGGGTCGCGTCGACGCTGTGGCGCAAGCGAATAGCCCGGCACGCGCGGGAGTGCCTGCGCTGCGCCGGTCTGTGGAACGGCCTGCTCCCGGCGGAGGGGCTGCTCGCCGGCCTTGCCCTGGTACCGGTGTCGGCGGCCCTGCTGGCAGGCGTACGGTCGGCGGCGGCGGGCGGTTTCGTCCCGGCGGGCGCGGCGTACGGGGCCGACAGCGGCGCGGGCGCATACGGATTCGACGGCGCGGCCACGGCATCGGCACCGGGCTCGGCCGCGGGCCCGGGCTCCGGCTCCGCGATACCCGCGGAGTCCGCGGACCACGCGACGGAGCTCACCCCGACCGTCTCCGCGCAGGGCGGCGCCCCGGCCGGCACCCCGGGCGGCGGCCGCAGCGTACTGCGCAAGCGCCGCCGCAGCCGTCGGCGGGCCATAGGCGGTGCGGTGATCGCCGCGTGCGTCGCGGGCGGCGGCCTCGCCTACCTCGGCGGCTTCCCCGGTTCGGGCGACACCGAGGCGGAGGGCGCCGCTCCCTCGCCGCTGGCCGCGCTGTCGGCGCCCGAATCCGCGAGCGCCGCGCCCTCGGACTCCGCCTCGCCGTCCGCATCGCCCTCCCCTTCGGCGTCGGCCTCCCCGAGCCCGTCCGCCGAGAGCACCAGCCCGAGCCCGACGCCGACCGCCTCCAAGACGCCCTCGCCGCGGACCTCCGCGCCCGCTCCGGCACCCGCCCCGCAGGGGATCGCGGGCCAGGTCATCGCCCTGGTCAACGAGGAGCGCGCCGCGGCCGGCTGTGGCCCCCTCAAGGAGGACTCGCAGCTGCGCTCCGCCGCCCAGGGGCATTCCGACGACATGGCGAACCGGGACTTCTTCTCCCACACCAACCCCGACGGCGCCGACCCGGGCAAGCGGACGACGGTCGCGGGCTACCGCTGGTCCACGTACGGGGAGAACATCGCGAAGGGCCAGCAGACGGCGGCCTCGGTGATGGACGCGTGGATGAAGAGCCCCGGCCACCGGGCCAACATCCTCAACTGCTCGTTCAAGGACATCGGCGTGGGCATGCATCAGGGCCCCGGCGGCCCCTGGTGGACGCAGAACTTCGGGGCGCGCATGTAGCCCCGCCGTGCCGCCGGCGACCCGCTCCCCCGACCGCTCCTCCGACCCACTCCCCCGGCGCGCTTCCCCGGCTGCTTCAGAAAAGGGAGCAAGATAGGAGCTGGAGCCGAACAAGCAGATCACAGTGGGCGGGGTGGCGTGCATGCCGAAGATGGAACTCCGTCCGCACCAGCGCGAGGCCGTCGATGCCGTGGTGCGGGCCCTGGAGCTGCCCGCCGGTGGCCGGGTCCCGGCGGCCGGGCTGCGGACCCAGGTCGTCATGGCGACGGGTGCGGGCAAGTCCCTCGTCGCCGTGCGCTCCGCCGAGGAGCTGCGGGCCGGCCGGGTGCTGGTGCTGGTGCCCTCGCTGGACCTGCTCGTCCAGACCGTGACGGCCTGGCGGGAGGGCGGCCGCACCGGCCGCTCCCTCGCCGTGTGCTCGCTGCGCGCCGAGGAGGCGGGCCTGCCCACCACCACCGATCCGGCCGAACTCGCCCGGCGGGGCGGCCGGAGCGGGGAACGGGTGACGGTGTACGCCACGTACGCCTCGCTCGGCCTCGGCACCATCGAGCGCGCGCACCTCGCCGGACTGCCCGGCTGGGACCTGATCGTGGTCGACGAGGCGCACCGCACGTCCGGGCGGATCGGCAAACCCTGGGCGGTGGTGCACGACAACGCTCGTATCCCCTCCCTGCGGCGTCTCTACATGACCGCCACGCCCCGGGTCTGGCAGGACCCCGACGAGGGCGAGCAGGGCGGCGCCGGGGGCTCGGGCCCGCCGGCGCGGGGGCGGGGCGAGCTCGTCGCGTCGATGGAGGACGACCCGCAGGGCCCGTTCGGCGCCCGCTGCCACACCCTGACCCTCGCCGAGGCCATCGACCGGGGCATCTGCGCCCCGTACCGGGTCGTCTGCGTGGACGTCACCGACCCCGCGTTCCAGGCGGCGGTGCTGCTGGGCCGGGACGGCCGCTCGGACGCGGTGCGCGGGGCACGGCTGGCGGCGCTGCAGGCGGCCCTGGTCAAGGCGTCCGCCGAACAGGGCTTCCGGCGGACGCTGGTGTTCCATCACCTGACGAAGGAGGCCGAGGCCTTCGCCGCCGGGTTGCCCGAGGTGGCGGCGCGGCTGAGGGCGTCGGGCCGCGGCCGGCGGCCGGGATATCCCCGTACCGTCCGGGCGGACTGGCTGTGCGGGCAGCATTCGGCGGCACACCGGCGGCAGGTGCTGGAGGCGTTCGCCGCGGACGGGGGAGCGGAGAAGGCCTTCCTCGGGAGCGTCCGGGTACTCGGCGAGGGTGTGGACACCAAGGAGTGCGACTCCGTCTACTGGGCGGACGTCCGGGGGTCCATGCCCGACCTCGTGCAGGCGGTGGGGCGGGCGCTGCGGATCCGGCCGGGCGAGGGCAAGGTCGCCTCGCTGGTGGTGCCGGTCCTGCTGGGGCCGGGTGAAGGCCCGCGGACGATGCTGACCTCCCGGGCGTACGGGGACCTCGCGCGGCTCCTGGAGGCGCTGCGGGCGCACGACACCCGGTTGGTGGAGGCCCTGGCGCAGCCGCAGGTGCCGGGGCGGCCCTCTGAGCCGGTCGAGGCCGCGGCAGCCCGGTCCGCGGTCGAGTCGCTGCTGAGCTTCTCCACCCCGCGGGACCCGGCGCTGCTGGCGGCCTTCATCCGGCTGCGCGTGCTGCACCCCGAACACGGGAACTGGCGGCGGGGGGTGGAGGCGGCGCGGATCTACGCGGCCGCGGCCGGGGACCTGAAGGTCCCGTTCGGGTTCAAGGTGCCGGCCGGTGACCCGGCGTGGCCGCCGGCCCTGGCCGGGTTCCCGCTCGGGCAGTGGATCGCGGACGCGCGGCGTACGTACCGGCGGGGTGCGCTCGGCCGGGAGCGGGTCGCGCAGCTGGACGCGCTCCGGATGGTGTGGAGCCACTTCGACGTGGCTTTCGAGGAGGGTCTGGCGGCCGCCCGCGGCTGGGCGGCGGAACACGGGCACCTGCTGCCGCCGGTGGACGCCACCTGGCGCGGCGCGCCGGTCGGTGTCTGGGTGAAGAACCAGCGGGCGGCGGCCCGCCGCGAGGGGCCGGGGGCGCTGCCGGAGGAGCGCCGGGAGGCACTGGAGGCCATCGACGCCTCCTGGTGCCCGGCGTGGGACATCTCCTGGCAGCGGGCCTTCCACCTGACCCGGGTCCATCTGGATGCAGGCGGCCGGCTGCCGCTCTCCCGGGGCGAGGCGGTCGTCCAGGGCGAGGACCTGGGGGTGTGGGTACGGGCCCAGCGGTCGGCCTGGGACCGGCTGACCTGGGCGCAGCGCTGGCTGCTGGAGCACACCCTCGGGGTGACCCCGGCGACGGGGCCGGAGCTCCCGCGGCCGCGGCGCAGCCAGGCCGAGAAGTGGGCGGCGCACCTGGGGGCGGCCCGGGAGTTCCGTGCCCGGGAGGGCCATCTGCGGGTGCCGCGCACGCACGTGGAGCGGGTCGGCGGCCAGGAGTTCCGGCTGGGTTCGTGGATCGCCAACCAGCGGGCGCGGGCGGACCTGCTGACCGCGGACCGGGTCGCGGCCCTGACCGCCCTCGACATGCAGTGGTCCACGCCCCGGAGCTGAGGCCGCGGGTGTGGCTCGCCCGGGCCGGGGGTCCGGCGGGTCACGGCCGGAGCCGCTAGATGATCGATTCCAAGCCGTCAGTGGTCATAGGCAGTCAGGGACCGCATGACGGGCTGGCCGGTGTGCTCGTGTGCCAGATGGCGGCGGTCAGCGCGAGGATTCGCCGAAGCACGCGGACCATCACGCCGCCGGGGGTGCGGCCGCGGTGGCGTTCGAGGTCGAGTTGGCCCTTGAAGGTCTCGTTGATCGACTCGATGACCTGCCGCAACGGCTTGAACAGCTGTGATCCGGCCCGCTCGGCCTCGCCCTTGCGGGCCGGACGCAGCAGTTCGATGTTCAGGTCGGCCAGCTGCGACTCGAACTCGCGGCCGAAGTAGTTCTTGTCGCCGACCAGCGTCTGTCCAGGTGGCCGGTCGGTGACGAGCGTGGGTTCGGTGGCGAAGATGTCGAGGAGTATCTCGCGTTCGTCGGCCTTCGCCCCGGTCGGCACGAACGCGACCGGCAGCCCGCCCAGCGTGCACAGCAGGTGCAGCCGAAGTCCCCAGAAGTAGCGCGTGTGGCTGCGCAGTAGCCGGGCTGCTCCGGCAGGTACGGGAACAGGTGCCTCAGGTGGGCCCGGGCATGCCGGAGCCAACGGGCCTCGGAGGTATAGCCGAGCATGGCCTGCATCATCGACAGAGTGAGACCGCCACCGTTCGGTACGAGACCGTTCGCGATTCAAGCGGCCGGTTCGTACGCGGTGGCGTGTCGTCACGCTCAGTCCTCCGGTTCCCAGGCGCGGAGCAGGTCGAGCAGCTCCGGGTTCATCTTGATCCATTTGCCCGACAGCGGTTTTCCCAGCCGGTACGGCGGGGAACTCCGGCCCAGGCGAGCCCACGCTCGGGCTTCCGCTACGCGACAGCCGAGCCCCGCGTCCCAGGCGACAGACCCACGATCCACTCGATCGCTCCGGCCGCCTCGGCCAAGATCGCGGTGGACAGCCGCTCCCAGGTCCCGTCCAACTCCCAGGTCCGGAAGCGGCTGTACACCGTCTGCCGGTGATGCTCATCCCCTGCTGCTGCCGACAACCGCACCAGGAGACCGCGTTCTTGCGTTCAGCGCCTCAACGCGCAGCGCAGGACCCCTTGGAATCAATCATCTAGTGGTGGAAGCCCGGGCGGGGTGCGGTCGCCGGGACGGGCTGGGGGGTCGCCGTCAGGTGGTCCACGGCCCGGCGCAGGTCTGCGGCGAGCAGGGTGATCTGGTCGCGGGTCACCCCGTGCCGGACCAGGACGCGCTGGACGACCGTGTTCCCGCGGTCGGCGGGCAGCGGGTAGGAGGGCACCTGCCAGCCGCGCATCCGCAGCCGGTCGGAGAGGTCGTACAGGCTGAAGCCGGCCGCGGCCGGGTCGGTGAGCCGGTAGCAGACGGCGGGGAGGGCGCCTTGGCCGTCGTACAGGAGGGTGAAGGGGCCCACGGCGGCGATCTCGCCGGCGAAGTGGCGGGCGGTGTCGGCGCAGGACTGCTGGACGCGCCGGTAGCCGCCGCGGCCGAGGCGCAGGAACAGGTAGTACTGGGCGATGACCTCGCCGCCGGGGCGCGAGAAGTTGAGGGCGAAGGTCGGCATGTCGCCGCCGAGGTAGTCCACGTGGAAGACGAGCTCGGCGGGCAGCAGGTCGGCGGTGCGCCAGACGATCCAGCCGACGCCGAGCGGGGCGAGCCCGTACTTGTGGCCGGAGGTGTTGATGGAGGCGACCCGCGGCAGCCGGAAGTCCCACGGCACGTCGGGGTGGAGGAAGGGGGCGACGAAGCCGCCGCTGGCCGCGTCGACGTGGATCGGGATGTCCCAGCCGTGCGCCGCCTGGATCAGATCGAGTTCGGCGGCGAGGTCGGCGACGGGCTCGTAGTCGCAGGTGTAGGTGACGCCGAGGATGGCGACGACACCGATGGTGTTCTCGTCGACGTACGTGCCGAGTTGGTGGGGGCGCAGGCCGGTGGCGCCCTCCTCCAGGGGCACCTGGCGCAGCTCGACGTCGAAGTACCGGGCGAACTTCTCCCAGCAGACCTGCACCGGCCCGCACACCAGGTTCGGCCGGTCCGCGGGCAGGCCCCGGGCGTGGCGGCGGGCGCGCCAGCGCCACTTGAGGGCGAGGCCGCCGAGCATGGCGGCCTCGCTGGAGCCGGTGGTGGAGCAGCCGGTGGCGGAATGGCCCGCCGGCGCGTGCCACAGGTCGGCCAGGATGTTGACGCAGCGGGCCTCGATCTCGGCGGTCTGCGGGTACTCGTCCTTGTCGATCATGTTCTTGTCGAGGCATTCGGCCATGAGGCGGCGGACGCCGTCGTCGGACCAGGTGGTGCAGAAGGTGGCCAGGTTCTGGGCCGCGTTGCCGTCGAGGAGGAGCTCGTTGTGGAGCAGCTCGTAGACCACCTGCGAGGGCGAATGGTCCTCGGGCATCCGGTACTTGGGGAGGACCTGGCCGCTCAGGGCGGACGTGAACACGTCCGTGTCGGCGTCGGGGATGCGGGCGTGCTTCGTCTCATGGAGAGGCATATCCGGACTATAGGTGACAGATAACAATAAGTCCGGCTTCAGGTTCCGGCCGACTCTGCGATGTGACCCCCTCCATAGGACGCCACCCCGGCAGAAGAAATTACTGTCCGGTAAGATGATCTCCACAGATCTTCCCGTTCGAGCCGTGGAAATCAGCCCGGACGGGAAGATCTGACCAACTGGTTCTATGGGCAACATATCCGCAGATGTCCGGATAACACCACTGGGTTCAGGTCCTGCTGATACCTCTTCGGGCCATGAACAAGATCACTCGCCGGCAGGCCATGGGCACCACCGCCGGCGCACTCACCGCCCTCGGCCTCGCCGGCGTCACCGCGCACGCGGCCGCCGCCGACTCCCGCACCCCCTTACCCGCCGGCACGGTCGACGAGGTGTACCAGGGCCGGCGCATCCAGATCACGCCCGGCGGGGGCGGCCACCACGGCGGCCACCACTCCCCCGGCCTGCCCACCGTTCGGATAGACGGCCGCGAACTGCACGTGATGCGCAACGCCGACGGCACCTGGATCAGCGTGGTCAACCACTACGAGACCTTCTCCGACCCCGCATCCCTGGCCCGCGCCGCCGTGCGCGAGCTCCAGGGCGCCCCGCTCCTCCCGCTCGCGCCCACGGGAGGCACGGCATGACCGTCCGCAAGAACCAGGCCGCGCTCACCCCCGAGGAGAAGCGCGCCTTCACCAACGCGCTGCTCGAACTCAAGCGCACGGGCGTCTACGACCGGTTCGTCACCACCCACAACGGCTTCATCATGGCGGACACCGACTCCGGCGACCGGGTCGGCCACCGCTCCCCCTCCTTCCTGCCCTGGCACCGCCGGTTTCTGCTGGGATTCGAGGCTGAGCTGCAAAAAGTGGATCCGAAGGTTTCGCTTCCCTACTGGGACTGGACGGCCGACCGCACCACCCGCTCCTCCCTCTGGGCCGCGGACTTCCTCGGCGGCACCGGACGCGCCCGCGACGGACAGGTACTCGACGGGCCGTTCGCGTACGCCGCCGGCAAGTGGAACATAGCCGTACGCGTGGACGGACGCGCCTACCTGCGGCGGGCCCTCGGCACGGGCGTGGCCGAACTGCCGACCAGGGCCGAGGTGGACGCCGTGCTGAACATGCCGGTCTACGACGCGGCACCCTGGAACAGCTCCTCGAACGGCTTCCGCAACCATCTGGAGGGCTGGCGCGGCGCCAATCTGCACAACAGGGTGCACGTCTGGGTCGGCGGCCAGATGGCCACGGGGGTCTCCCCCAACGACCCGGTGTTCTGGATGCACCACGCGTACGTCGACAAGCTGTGGGCCGAGTGGCAGGCCCGGCACCCGCAGTCGCCCTACCTGCCCGCCGCCGGTACCGCGAACGTCGTGGACCTGCACGACACCATGCGGCCGTGGAACGACGTGACCCCGGCCGACCTGCTCGACCACCGGAAGTTCTACACCTTCGACACCGAGCCTGCAGCGGCCGCCGCCAGCCAGCGGTAGTGCAGTTCGGGGCGGCCGACCTGGCCGTACCGGGGGGTGCGGTCCGCGCGTCCGGTGTCCACCAGGTACTCCAGATAGCGGCGGGCGGTGATCCGCGAGGTCCCGGCCGCTTCGGCAGCCCCGGCGGCGGTCAGCCCTTCGGGCGCCGCCCGCAGCAGCGCGGCGACCCGGTCCAGAGTCGACGCGCTGAGGCCTTTGGGCAGCTCGGCGGGGCTCGGGGCGCGCAGGGCGGCGAGCGCCCGGTCCACGTCGTCCTGACCGGCCGCTTCCCCGGCCGTCGCGCGGAACTCGGCGTAGCGCAGCAGCCGTTCGCGCAGCGTGGGGAAGGCGAAGGGTTTCAGTACGTACTGGACGACGCCGAGCGAGACGCTCTCGCGGACCACGGCCAGGTCCCGCGCCGAGGTCACGACGATCAGGTCGACGGGATGCCCGGAGGCCCTGAGCCGACGCGCGAAGCGCAATCCGTGGCCGTCGGGCAGGCCGAGGTCGAGCAGCAACAGGTCGACCCGGGTCCGCTCCAGGACCCGGGTGGCCTCCGCGAGGGAGTGGACGACGCCCACCGCCGTGAAACCGGGCACCCGTCCCACGTACAGGGCGTGCGCGTCGGCGGCGACCGGATCGTCCTCGACCACCAGTACCCGCACCTCGGCGGCCTCCGCGCCGCCCGCTTCGCGCCCGCGCGGCCCGCTCACGCCTGCGGCTCCCTTCCCGTGGGCAGTCGTACGGTGAACTGCGCGCCGCCGCCCGGGGCTTCGGCCGCCTCCGCGCTGCCTCCGTGCCGGTGGGCCACCTGCCGCACCAGGGCGAGGCCGAGACCGCGCCCTTCACCCTTGCCCGACCAGCCGCGGCGGAACACCTCTGCCGCAGCGCCCTCGGGCAGACCGGGGCCGTTGTCGGTGACGCGGAGCAGCAGCCCGTCCTCGTCGGGCCGGACCGTGACGGCGACCCTGGCCCCCGGCACCCCGGTCACGGCGTCGACCGCGTTGTCCAGGAGGTTGCCGAGGACGGTGACGAGGTCCCTGGCCGGGAGCGCGGCGGTCCGCCCGACGGCGGCCCGGCTGTCGGGGGTGACCACCAGCTGGACGCCCCGCTCGTGGGCCTGGGCGGCCTTTCCGAGCAGCAGGGCCACCAGGACCGGCTCCCCGACGGCGGTGACCACCTCGTCGGTGAGCGCCTGGGCCAGCTCCAGTTCGGCGGTGGCGAATTCCACGGCCTCGTCCGCCCGGCCGAGCTCGATGAGGGAGACCACCGTGTGCAGCCGGTTGGCGGCCTCGTGGGCCTGGGAGCGAAGCGCCTGGGTGAACCCGCGCTCCTGGTCCAACTCACCGGTCAGGGACTGGAGTTCGGTGTGGTCGCGCAGGGTCACGACGGTGCCGCGGCGGCCGCCGCCCGCGACCGGTGAGCTGTTGACCACGAGGACCCGGTCGGCGGTCAGGTGGACCTCGTCGACCCGGGGCCGGTCGGCCAGCAGGGCGCCGGTGAGCGGCGCGGGCAGTCCGAGGTCGGCGACGCCGGTGCCCCGGATCTCCCCGTGGACACCGAGCAGCTCCCGCCCTGCGTCGTTGACCAGGGTGATCCTGCGCTGGCCGTCGAGCAGGAGCAGCCCCTCGCGGACCCCGTGCAGGGCCGCCTGGTGGTAGTCGTACATCCTGCTGAGCTCGGCCGCGTTCATGCCGTGGGTGTGCCGCCGCAAGCGCGCGTTGACGACGTACGTGCCCGCGCCGCCGAGGGCCAGGGCCCCGGCCGCGACCCAGGCGAGGGCGGTGAGCTGCTCGGCGAGCCGGGCGCTGATCGCGCGGACGGTGATGCCGGCGCTGACCATGCCGACGATCCGGCCCTGGTCCAGCAGCGGGGTGACCACCCGGATCGAGGGTCCGAGGGTGCCGGTGTAGGTCTCGCTGAAGGTCTCGCCGCGCAGGGCGCGGGCGGTGTTGCCCATGAAGGGCGCGCCGATGCGCCGCGGGTCGGGGTGGGTCCAGCGCCGCCCGTCCGGGGCCATGATCGTCACGAAGTCCACCCCGGAGTCGACCCGGACGCGCTCGGCGTAGGGCTGGAGGGCGGACGAGGGGTCGCCGCCCCGCCCGGCGCCGCGTACGGCCTCGACGACGGACGGGGAGTCGGCGACCGCGCGGGCCACGGACCCGGCCTGGCGCCGGGCCGCTTCCTCGGCCTGGCCGCGGGCGGAGGCGTAGGCGAAGACCGCACAGCCGGCGACGACCACGGCGACCAGCAGCACCTGCATGGCGAACAGCTGGCCGGCGAGACTGCGCGGCGGTCGGAGGAAGCGGAACATGGCGCTCAGTCTGCCCTCCGCCGTGAACTCAATGAACGCAAGGGTGACCGGGGTCACAGCGGTGGGCGATGGTCTCCCGGAACGCAATCACCACCAGGAGGCGACGTGGCCGCCAGACCCGACAAGACCCACTATCTCTACATCGCGGTGATCGCCGCGGTGCTGCTCGGCATCGCCGTCGGCTTCGCCGCGCCCGGCACCGCCGTGGAGCTCAAGCCGCTGGGCACCGGCTTCGTGAACCTCATCAAGATGATGATCTCGCCCGTGATCTTCTGCACGATCGTGCTGGGCATCGGGTCGGTGCGCAAGGCCGCCAAGGTGGGGGCGGTGGGCGGTCTCGCCCTCGGCTACTTCATGATCATGTCCACGGTGGCGCTGGCGATCGGCCTGCTCGTGGGGAACCTGCTGGAGCCGGGCAGCGGACTGCACCTGACGGAGGCGGTGCGCCACGCGGGTGAGGCCCAGGCCAAGGCGGGCGCCGCGCAGAGCACGCCGGACTTCCTGCTGGGGATCATCCCGACCACGCTGGTGTCCGCCCTCACCGGCGGACAGGTGCTCCAGACGCTGCTGGTGGCACTGCTCTGCGGGTTCGCGCTGCAGGCGATGGGACCGGCGGGCGAGCCGCTGCTGCGCGGGATCGGGCAGCTTCAGAAGCTGGTGTTCCGGGTGCTGGCGATGATCATGTGGGCGGCTCCGGTGGGCGCGTTCGGAGCCATCGCGGCGGTGGTCGGTGCGACCGGCATCGACGCCCTGAAGTCCCTGGCCGTCATCATGATCGGCTTCTACACGACCTGCCTGCTGTTCGTGTTCGTCGTCCTGGGGACCCTGCTGCGGGTGTGCACGGGGATCAACGTGTTCTCGCTGCTGCGCTATTTGGGTCGGGAGTTCCTGCTGATCCTGTCGACCTCCTCGTCGGAGTCGGCGCTGCCGCGGCTGATCGCGAAGATGGAACACCTCGGCGTGGCCAAGCCCGTCGTCGGGATCACGGTGCCCACGGGCTACTCGTTCAACCTGGACGGGACCGCGATCTACCTGACGATGTCCTCGCTCTTCATCGCGGAGGCCATGGGCAAGCCGCTCGCCCTGGGCGAGCAGATCTCGCTGCTGCTGTTCATGATCGTGGCCTCGAAGGGCGCGGCCGGGGTCACCGGGGCGGGGCTGGCGACCCTGGCGGGCGGTCTGCAGACGCACCGGCCGGAACTCGTCGACGGCGTCGGGCTGATCGTGGGCATCGACCGCTTCATGAGCGAGGCCCGGGCCCTGACGAACTTCGCGGGCAATGCGGTGGCGACGGTCCTCATCGGCACCTGGACGAAGGAGTTCGACCGCGAGCGCGCCACCGAAGTCCTGGCCGGGCGGCTGGAGTTCGACGAGGCCCACCTGGTCGACGATGTCCACGCCGCCGAGCCCGCGGCCCCCGTACCCGGCCAGCCGGCCGGCGCCAAGGACGGCGTACCGGCCTGACCGGGACGCCCCGACGGGCCGACCGGGCAGGGCTCGCCCCCACGGTGCCCAGCCCGGTCGGCCCGCACACCCGCCCCATAGGCGATTTTCAGCCACCGGTCTGCAAAGTGTCCTGCTGTAAAAGGTACTTCCATACCCGGGCACGCGTCTGACATCTTGCGTCCACCACTCGTTTCGTACGGCCCGATCGGTGCCACCCGCACCGCCGGGCCGTCTTCGGAGGACGCATTGATACCCCACATATCCAGCCGACCTCGACGCACGCTCGTGCTGGCCGCCACCCTCGGCGCCGCACTGGCCCTCGGGACCCCTGCCGCTCTCGCCGGCACGGCTCCGGTCGGCCCCTCCGCCCCCTCCGCCCGTGCCATGGCCCCGGCCGCGGCGCCGACTTCCCAGAGTGCGACCTGGGTTGCCGGCACCCGTGCCTACCTGGTGATCACCGCTCCCGGTGACAGCTCCGCGGTGCGCTCGGCCATCGCCGCCAACGGCGGTACGGTCTTCTCGAACTTCGACTCCATCGGCGTGATCGTCGCCCACTCCGCCTCGGCCGGCTTCGCCGCCACCATGCGCGGGGTCAGCGGCGTCCAGCAGGTCGGCGCGACCCGTACCTCGGACGTGCCGGCCGACGCCTACAACCCGGCGCTCCCCGCCAACCCGAGCCAGGCCAGCACGCCCGCCGGCGAGCCCGTCCGCGCCGACATGAGCCAGATCAAGGCGGACCAGGCGTGGGCCGTCACCACCGGCTCCTCCTCCGTCAAGGTCGGCATCCTCGACACCGGTGTGGACGACCAGCACCAGGACCTGGCGCCGAACTTCAACGCGGCCGACTCCGTCTCCTGCGCCTACGGCAAGCCCGACACCCGTGCCGGTGCCTGGCGCGACGTGGACACCCACGGCACGCACGTCGCGGGCACCATCGCGGCGGCCAAGAACGGCAAGGGCGTCATCGGCGTGGCCCCGGGAGTGAAGATCTCCGCGGTCCGCGTCGCCGAGCCGGGCAACTCGTTCTTCTTCGCCGAGAACACCATCTGCGGTTTCGTGTGGGCCGGTGACCACGGCTTCAAGGTCACCAACAACAGCTACTACACGGACCCGTGGCAGTTCAACTGCCCGGACAACATCGACCAGGCCGCCATCATCGAGGGCGTCAAGCGCGCCCAGCAGTACGCCGAGGGCAAGGGCTCGCTCCAGATCGCCGCCGCGGGCAACGAGGACTACGACCTCGCCCACAAGACGACCGACTCCGCGAGCCCGAACGATTCGACGCCGGTCACCCGCACCATCACCAACGCCTGCCTGGACATCCCGACCGAGCTGCCGGGCGTGGTCACGGTCGCGGCGAACGGCACCGGCGTCACCAAGGCCTCCTTCTCCAACTACGGCCAGGGCGTCATCGACGTCGCGGCGCCGGGCAGCAACGTGTACTCCACGCTGCCGGGCGGCACGTACGGCTCCAAGAGCGGCACCTCGATGGCCACCCCGCACGTCGTGGGCGTCGCCGCGCTGATCGCCAGCACCAACCCCGGCATCACCCCGGCGCAGATCCGCGACAAGCTGGCCACCCAGGCCAACGACATCGCCTGCCCCTCGGACAGCCGCTGCACCGGCACCACGGCGAACAACGCCTTCTTCGGCGAGGGCCAGGTCGACGCGCTGAAGGCGGTCGGCTCCACCCCGCCGCCCGGCAAGTACTTCGAGAACCTCGGTGACTTCGCCATCAACGACAACGCCACCGTGGAAAGCCCCATCACCGTCAGCGGGGTGAGCGGCAACGCGCCCGCGACCCTCAAGGTGGGCGTGGACATCAAGCACACCTACATCGGTGACCTGAAGGTCGACCTGGTCGCCCCGGACGGTTCCGTCTACACCCTGAGCAACCGGGCGGGCGGCGGCACCGACAACATCATCCAGACCTTCACCGTCAACGCCTCCTCCGAGGTGGCCAACGGCCTCTGGAAGCTCCGCGTGAACGACAACGCGAACGCCGACACCGGCAAGATCGACGCCTGGAACCTCACGTTCTAGTCGCGCCGCGGCCCACGAGCCCCCGCTCCGCCGACGGAGCGGGGGCTCTTGTCCGTCCTTCGGACCCCGCGGCCCCGCCGGATGCACCCGGGCGCGGGTCTCACCGGCGCAGCACGCAGTCCCCGCAGAAGCCGCCGCCCGGCACCTTGTAGTAGAGGCAGCAGCTGCGCCGTACGAAAGCCACCCCCAAGCCTCCTCGTGGAGGAAGGTGCCGGTTCCGCCGAGCGCCCCGCCGTCGGCCAGCAGGTCGGCCACGCGTTCCACGGCCGCCCCGCCGGGCACCCGGTCGATCAGCACGCGCAGGGCGCCCACCAGCGCCGACGCGGTGTTCCCGCGCAGGACCTTGGGCGACACCCCGAACCGCTCCCGCAGGGCCGCGTCGAGGAGTCCGAGGTGGCCGAGCACGCGCGCGCCGAGCACCTCGGCGGGCAGGACCCCCTGTCCGGGCGCGGGCAGCCACAGCTGGAGCGAGCCCGCCGCCGGCATCCGCCACCACACCCGGTCCGCCGACAGGTCCGGCACCCGCCCGGCCAGGGCGGCGCACCCCAGCCCGAGCGACCACAGCCGCGAGGCGATCCCGAACTGCGCGGTCGACGCCGCCACCCGCCCGGTCCCGCTGCCGATCCGCCGCCCCACCTCGTCGACGTACGTCCCGAGTCGTTCTCCGTAGAGCTCGGTCAGCGGCCGGTACCCCTCACCGGGCGGCTGCGTCCCGTACGGCACGCTGAAGAACGGCCCCACGGCCGCCAGCCGCCGCAGTACGTCGTCCATGTCCATGGGGACGATGATCTCAGCAGGCGGCCGGGGCCCCCGCCGGCGGAGCACCCGGTCGCCGGGCCCGGACGGCGCGCGACCCGGAGCACGGCCCCCGCCGCGGGCAGCGCCGCCGGGGGGCGCCGGGCGGGGGCAGGATCCGTGTTGCCGCCCCTCGACCAGTCGGATGGCCCAGTGCCGTGGTCCATTCGGGGGCCGGTGGGGCGGGCCATTTACGCCTTCGGACCGGGCTCTGCGGGCAGCTGTGCGGCCGGGCCGCCGGGGAGGGCGGGGGCGCGGCGCGCGGACGGCCCCCGAGGCCCTCGGCGAGGCCCTCGCGGCGGCCGGGCCGAGCGCCCTCCGGCCGGGCCGGAACGACCCCGCATCTTCGCAGGTCAGACCCGTTTTCACGGCACGGGAACGGATGTCCGTGGTTCAGGATTGCGGACCCTGGGATCCGGGGATCCTCGTCCTCGGAAAACATGGCCGCGGCGTTGCCATTTTGGGGGTTCATGAGAGCACATTTAGGGGCTACATTGAGCCACTCGCGTTCACCTGACAGCCCGTTGCCTTTCACCCGCGTTTTGCGCGGGGGGTGACGTCAGGAGCGCACACTGTGCAACCACCCCACCGCCCAGAAGGACCGAAGGCTCCGTGCCCGTACCCGTACTCCTCGCCGGCCGCACCGTGCGGCTGGAGCCCCTCGCCCCCCACCACACCGAGGCCTTGGCCGTGGCCGGGGCCGAGGATCGTACGACTTACGCCTTCACCCCCGTACCCCATGGGGTGCAGGCGTCCCACGAGTACATCGACCGCGCCCTCGCCGACCAGGCGGCGGGTCGATCGCTCTCCTTCGCGGTGGTCAGAGCCACCGACGGCCGGGTCGTCGGTTCGACCCGCTTCCTCGAACTCGATTACTGGCAGGGCCCTCTGGTGTGGCCCGCCGTGACGGGCGTCCCCTTCGGTGATCCGGCGACGGCCATCCCCGATGCCGCCGAGATCGGCAATACCTGGCTGTCCCCGGGCGCGCAGGGAACCGGCATCAACACCGAGGCGAAGCTGCTCATGCTCCGCCACGCCTTCGAGTCCTGGGGCGTGCGCCGCATCTCGTTGCGGGCCGACGCCCGCAACGTGCGCTCGCGCGCGGCGATGGAAAAGCTCGGGTTCACCTGCGAGGGGGTCCGCCGGGCCCATTCGCGGGGGCTCGACGGCGCCGTGCGCAGCACTGCCTTCTACTCGATCCTCGACGAGGAGTGGCCGGCCGTGCGGTCGATCATCGAGCTGAGGCTGTCCGCGGGGGCACCGCGCAAGCGCCGGCGCAAGACGCTGATCCCGGCGTAACGGTCCTGCAAACGGCGTAACGGCCCTGTCGGCGGCCCTCGCCCCGGCCCTTCCCCCGGCGTCAGCCGAGGAAGGCCGGAGCGAGGGCCGAGGCCATGAGCTTGACGGGCTCGCCGCTGCCGTCGGCCGGCACCCGGTACAGGTCGGCGCCGAAGTCGCCGGGCAGGGAGTAGACGACGGTCCTGTCGTCGGTCCACACCACCTGATCGTCCACGCTGCGCGCCTCCGCGAGCGGGGTCTCCTGCAGGGAGGCGAGGTCGAGGGCGTAGAGCCGCCACGGGGCGTCGGCCGGCAGGCCGGGAACCCGCTTCTTGAAGACGAGCCGGGTCCCGTCGGGGGACAGGGACGGGCATTCCAGGTTCTCGCGGAGCGTGGTCACGGTGCGTTCGGCGAGGTCGCCGCGGACCAGGTGGGTCTGGCCGCCGGTGGCGAGCGTCGCGTAGAAGGTCCGCTCGTCGGCGGCGAAGGTCACGCCCCAGAAGTTCACGTCGGCATTGCGGTACGCCTTGCCGTCCTTGCGGATGGCGAAGTCCTCCAGCGAGGCGTCGAGCTTGCCGGTGCGCAGGTCGAGCAGTGAGGTCCGGGTGGAGAAGTCGGTCCCCGCGTAGGAGTCCCCGCCGACGAAGACGGTCCAGGCGACCAGGTGCCCGCCGGGCGAGACCCGGGCCCGGGTGGGGATGCCGGCCAGCGGATGCGCGGAGACCTGCCGCAGCCCGGAGTCGAGGACCACGGCCCGGTAGCTCTGCACTCCGCCCTTGTCGGCCTGGAGGCAGATCCCGGTGCCGGCCGCCGAGTGGAAGCGCAGGCAGCTCAGCCCGGAGGCGGTACGGGGGCCCGCGGGTGCGTCGGCGGGGACGGTGGCGAGCTCGTCGCGGTGTGGGCCCCACGCCATGTTCCGGAACACGATGCGCCGCCCGCCGTCCCCCGGGGCCAGGGACACCTCGCCCCGGGTGATCTGCGGGCCGCCGGCCTGGGGCTGGTCCTTCTGGTCGGCCCGGGAGGAGGCCCGTACGACGGCGAACACCCCCACGGCGGCGAGCAGGACGACGGCGCAGACGAGGATCAGGATCCGGCGTTGGACGGTCATGGGGGCCTTTCGGGGACGGCGGGTGGGGGGAGGCGGTCAGGCGCCGGGGGCCGGGCCGGCGGCGGCGCGTTCCGCCTCGGCTTCCGCGGGACGCAGCCGGGCGCACACCGCGGCGGCCCCGGCGAGGAGCACGGCGGCGACGGCCAGGGCGGGCCGGGCGCCCCACACGGTCCAGGCGGCGCCGAAGCCCAACGAGGCGGCGAACCGGGCCAGGGCCTGGCCGGTCTGGACGAGGGCGAGGCCGCCGCCGCGGTGCTCCTCGGGCACGGCTGCGGCGGCCGCGGCCATCAGGACGCCGTCGGTGGCGGCGTAGAAACCGCCGTGCAGCAGGAGTACGGCGTACGGCAGCACCGGGTGCTGTACGTCGGTGAGCAGGAGGCCGTACGCGAGGAGCAGGGCGAGGTGGCCGCCGAGGAAGACGCGCCAGCGGCCGATCCGGTCGGCGAGCCGGCCCAGCGGCAGCGCGAGCAGGAAGAACGCGCCCGCGGTGCCCAGCGGCAGCAGGGCGAACCAGCGGTCGGCGAGCCCGGTGGCGTGTTGCAGCAGCAGGAAGACGAAGCCGTCGCTGACGGTGCACAGGCCCAGCAGTAGCGCGCACAGGCCGATCCGGCGCAGGTCGCGGCGGCCCAGCAGCCCGAGGGAGGCCTTGAGGGAGACCGGTTCGGCGGGGGCTGCGCCGGAGCGCTCGGTGCGACGGCCGGGTACGAAGAGGACGAGGACGAGCACGCCGAGGGCGGCGACGCAGGCGCTGACCGTGAAGACGGCGTCGTAGCCGTCGGCGGCGCCGCGCAGGATGAGGAACGCGAGGACCGGTCCGATGAGGGCGCCCGCAGTGTCCATGGCCCGGTGCATGCCGAAGGCCCGGCCGCGTTCCTCGGGCGCCGCCGCCAGCGAGATCAGCGCGTCGCGCGGAGCCGTGCGCAGGCCCTTGCCGGTGCGGTCGAGGGCGAGGACGGCCCCGATGGCGGGCAGGGTGTGCACGAGCAGCAGCAGCGGTTTGCACAGGGCGGAGAGGCCGTAGCCGAGGCCGGCGAGGGCCTTGTGGCGGCCGAAGCGGTCGCCGAGGTGGCCTCCGGCGAGCCGGACGAGGGCGCTGACGCCGTTGTAGAGCCCGTCGAGCAGCCCGAACCCGAGCGGGGTCAGGCCGAGGCCGGCGACGAGGTAGAGCGGGAGCACGGCCGTGACCATCTCGGAGGAGACGTCGGTGATCAGGCTGACCGTGCCGAGGGCGAGCACCGTGGGGGCGAGCGCGGCGCGCCGCCCCGGGCTGGTGCCCGGGGCGACGGCCTGTTGCTCGGGGGTCACGGCGGGCGCGGGGGTACCGCGACTGTCCGCAACGTACATGGTCAGGACGTCCAGATACCCGTGATGTCCTTGGCGGTGGAGGCGTTCCCGGCATGGGTGGTCAGGCCAGCCAGGCCCTCCAGGGTGCGCAGCACGTCGTAGTGGTTGTACGTGGTGGCCGAGGAGCTGCCGGGCGTGACGGACTGGCCGTAGAACACCGTCGGGATCTTGTTGCCGGAGAGCCGGTTGTCCTCGTCGAAGGTGACGACGAGGAGGCTGTTGTGGGTCTTGGCCCAGTCCGCGTAGGCCTTGAGGTTGTTCTTGAGCCAGGTGTCGCCGGTGCCGACGGAGCAATCGTGCATGTCGCTGCACAGGTTCGGGACGACGAAGGACACCTTGGGGAGGGTGGTGTGGTCCGTGGGGAACTGGGCCATGGTCTTGGCCGTGCTGGTCGGCACGTTGGAGAACGCGAACCAGGGGTTGTGCTTGCGGGCGTACTTGCCGCTGCTGCAGGTGGTGGAGCCCTGGCTGGGCAGGGTCTCGTTGTAACTGGCCCAGCTCTTGCCCGCGGATATGAGCTCGGAGGCGAGGTTGGGCGCGGAGCTGAAGCCCGGCGTGTAACAGCTGTCGTCGGTGACGCCCTGGTGGGAGCCCGAGAACAGCTGGAGGTAGTTGGGCTGGCTGGGGTGCGTGACGCCGTACGACTGGGTGAGGTTGGCTCCCCCCGTCTTGAGGGAGTTGATGTACGGGGCGCTGGAGCTGCCGATGACCTGGCTGTAGGCGTGGTTCTCGAAGACCACGACGACGACGTGGTCAGGGGCCGGGAGCCCGGCTGCGTGCGCAGGCTGGGCGGCGCCGATACCGGCCCACAGGGCCGTGCCCGCGGCGGTGACGCCGAAAGCGGTGGCGAGGGCGGTCTTGCGGCGGGACCAAGAAGAGGTCATGCCAAACACGGGGGATACCTCCGGGCAGAGGGGGTCTGGTGGCGGCGCGGACGCACCATACCCAGGGGCATGTGCATGGGCCAGGGACAGACGGCGAACGGAGCGGGAACTCCGGTGACCGTCCAGGTCTTCGGCAACGGCCAGCCCCAGAGCAACCCAAGAGCTGGAAAAAAAGGGAACCCCGGACCGCGTAAGGTCATCTTTCGAACAGATAGCGACCACCCCGCCCCCCATCGGGCAGCACCAGCTGGAGAGCCACCGCACATGTCGTACGCACCCGACGGACAGCACCAGCCGTACCGGTCGGAAGGGCAGTACCAGCAGCAGCCCTACGGCACGTCGTACGCACAGCCGTACGAACCCCAGGACCAGTACGAGCCTCCGTACGGCCCGCCACAGCCGCCGTACGGCGAGCAGTACTCCGAGCCCGAGCCGCCGCGACGGCGCCGGGGGCGCCGCTGGCTCATGGCGGGTGTCACCGTGCTGGCCCTCGCGGGCATAGCCGCCGGCGTGATGTACCACTTCGAGATACCCCCCTTCACCGACAAGGGGAAGAGCGTCTCCTACGGCGAGCCCGCCGCGGCGGGCAAGACGGACGGCTCGGGCGGCGCCTCCAAGCCGCCCGCCAACTCCAAGGCTCTGATGCCGACCGGCCCCAAGGCCGAGTTCAAGAACTCCATGACCCTGAGCGACGGCACGCACGTCTCCGTCACCACCCTGGACGGCAAGAAGTCCGGCTTCAAGGGCAAGGTCTGGGTGTGGGCGCCCAAGGAGTACAACGACCCGAAGTTCGCCAAGAGCGGCTTCCCCGTCATGATCGCCCTGCCGGGCGGCGCCGGCTACCCGAGCAACTACTGGATGGGCACCGACCTGGGCCTCCAGACCAGCATCAGCAAGTGGTACGCCGAGGGCAAGAGCAAGCCCTTCATCCTCGCCATGCCGGTGCTGAACCCGGCCGGGGACGAGAAGGGCATCTACTGGGACGGCTCCGACATCCCCGGCCAGCCCAAGATGGGCACCTGGCTGACCGAGGACGTCCCGGACCTGGTGAAGGCGAACTTCCGCACCGTGAAGTCCCGTGACGGCTGGGCCTACATGGGCTCCTCCACCGGCGGCTTCGCGAGCCTGAAGGCCGTCCTCCAGCACCCGGACAAGTTCAAGGCCGCCATCTGCTCCGGCCCCGACATCGTCCCGGACTCCTCCCTGTGGAAGGGCCACGACAAGGAGAAGGCGGAGAACAACCCCGAGCTGCTGGCGAAGGCCCTGATCGACAAGAAGGGCAGCCCGGACGTCTACCTCGCCTTCCAGGTCGGCGACAACGAGAGCAACAAGAAGACGCTGCCCGACGTGCAGAAGTTCGTCGCCACCTACGGCAAGGGGCCGATCCACACCAGCCTGAGGGTCATCCCGGGCGGCCAGCACAACGCCAAGACCTACGTGCCGAACATGGGCGAGGGCCCGATCCAGTTCATCAGCAAGGTCATGGAAGGACCGGTGGAGTAACCGCCGGTCCGAACGCCTCCTCGCCCTGTGGCCCGCCGAATTCCATCGGCGGGCCACAGCCGTCCCAGGGCGCCCACCCGGGCTCCCCGGTCACGGCGAAACGCACCCAGGCCTCGTGCATCCGGTCCGCCAGCTCCTGCGGGGCGTCGGGCCCGGCCAGCCAGTGCGCCTCCGGCACGTGGAGCGTGTCGAACACGAAGCCGAGCTCCAGCGCGTGGCAGGCGCCGAGGCCCGGCACGCCGGAGGGCCAGCCGAACTCGTAGACGAAGCTCGGGGCCGTCCGCGCCCCGGCGAGCCGGCGCAGCGGATCGCGCAGCAGCCGGTCGGTCAGCAGGTGGCCCGCGAGTTCGGCCGGCCCCGCCTCGGGCAGGGCGGCGCGCAGCGCCCGTACGGCGGCCCGGTCCTTGCCGGTGCGGATACGGGCCAGCGCCACCGCGAGCGGGCCGAGCCGGTCCAGCAGCCGCATCAGGCCGGTGGGGGCGAGCCAGAGCTGGTACTCCTCGGTGGTCCAGCCCATCAGCAGCGGTACGCCGCTCCGCGCGGCTGCTTCGAGCGGCTCCTCGGGAAGCGTGTCGGGGTCGGAGACCAGGCCGAAGGCGGGTCCGCCGAGCAGCGCTCCGGCGCGGCGCAGCACCGCCCGCTGAGCGGCGATCAGGTCGGGCAGGGCGACGGCGGCGAAGGCCTCCGCGGTCGCGGGCACCTTGAGCAGGGAGGCCATCCGCCGGACCATGGTGCGGACGTGGTCGGGCGGCAGTACCTCGGGCGCGCCGCTCTGCAAGACGGCCTGCGCGAACAGCCCTGCCGCACGGGGGGCGGCGAGCAGGGCACCGACACTGATGGCGCCCGCCGACTCGCCGAAGACCGTGACCCGGGCGGGGTCCCCGCCGAAGGCCGTGATGTTCTCGCGGACCCACCTGAGGGCGGCCATCTGGTCGAGCAGGCCGCGGTTGGCGGGGGCGTCGGGGAAGAGTCCGTAGCCGAGGACGCCGAGGCGGTAGTTGAGCGAGACGAGCACCACGCCGTCGCGGGCGAAGGCGGATCCGTCGTATACGGGCACGGCGGAGGAGCCGCGGGTCAGCGCGCCGCCGTGGAGCCACACCATGACCGGCAGCCCGGCCCCGGCGGTGGGCTCGGGGGTCCACACGTTGAGGTTGAGGCAGTCGTCGCCGGGGATCTCCGGGTCGCACAGCAGCGCGGCGAAGGTCTTGGGGTAGGCCGCCTTGGGTGCGGTGGGCCCGAACGCACCGGCGTCGCGTACGCCGTCCCAGGCGGCCGGGGGTTCGGGGGCGGCGAAGCGGAGGGCTCCGACCGGTGCCGCCGCGTACGGGATGCCCCGGAAGGCGGCGACGCCGTCCGGTCCGGTGCGTCCCTCGACCACGCCCTGCCCGGTGCGGACCCGGGGTCGGCCGCTGCTGCCCGCTGCGCTCATCACGCCCTTCTTGGAAATGGTGCCTCCGTGGAACAGGTGCATCAGGTGTTCCCGTGGTGCGTCCCACCTCCCCCGCACGGTCGCACAGGCCTCCAACGGGTGACAAGGCGTGACCCGTCCGGGGGCGGGCCGGGTTGGGCCGGGCATGCGATCCATGCGTAACCACCCCGGCGCCCGGAGCCTCGTCCGGGCCTGCTCGCTCCCCTTCCTCCTGCTCGCGGCCGCCGGAACGGCGCAGGCCGCGGGGCCCGACTTCCAGTACGTCGGCCAGGACGACCAGGTCCACGGGCTGACCGCCCCGAAGGGCTGCGTCCGCGCCCTGGGCGGCGGCTCCCGGGCGGCCACGAACTCCACCCGCGGGACGGCGACGTTCTACCGGGAGCCGGACTGCTCGGGCCGCCCGCTGGCGGTCCTGGAGGCGGGCCGGGTGGGCCAGATCCGGCCCTACTTCGCGTCCGTGCGGTTTTCCGTCACCAGGTAGGCGCAGCGCCCGTGACCCCTTGGCCTCCGCTGCGTTGTATGCCATGTCAAATGCCGCACTTACTGCTGCGGCGCCCCACATCTCACGAGGAGATCTTGATGTCGCGTATCGCGAAGGCAGTCGCCGTCACCGCTGCCGCCGGTAGCGCCCTGGCCGCCGGCGCCGGGCTGGCCGTCGCCGATGCCGGAGCGCACGGTGCGGCGGTCGGCTCCCCCGGTGTCCTGTCGGGCAACGTCGTTCAGGTTCCGGTGCACATCCCGATCAACATCTGCGGCAACTCCGTGAACGTCGTCGGCCTGCTGAACCCGGCGTTCGGCAACACCTGCATCAACAAGTCGGGCGGCGAGCACCACACCGAGGACAAGGGCGGCTACGGCGGCTGATTCCAGCCCGCCTGACCTGACCAGGCCGAGGGGCCCCCGCCGGTTACGGCGGGGGCCCTTCCCGTGCGCCCCACCGGTCACGCGGTCCTTCGCGGGTCGCGCGGTCACTCGGTCACGCCGTCACTCGTAGCGGTAGACGCCCTCGTGGCTGAGCATGTCGCGGGGGGTGAGGTTCCACGGCGGCATCGGCTCGTCGAGGGCGATCACCCGCCTGCGCTGGAGGTCGCCCGGGGGCAGGGGGGCGGCGGGCAAGTAGCCGGAGTCCGGGTGCCGGCGCTGCCAGCGGTCCCAGAGGAGGTCCACGAAGGCGTGGTGCAGCCAGAACGCCGGGTCGTTGGGGGCCGTTCCGCCCGTCATGTGGCCGCCGATCCACTGGTGCACCTTGTTGTGGTTGCGCCAGCGTTCGCTCTTGGGGGCGGCCCAGCCCTCCAACTTGTTGCGGAAGCCACCGGCCCCGGCCGTGGAGTCCCACGGCGAGCTGTCGTACGTCGGATCGTCGAGCGCCCACTGCAGTTCGGCCGCGGTGGGCAGTTCGATGGGGTTCTGGGGGCGGCCGAGGTTACGGGTGAGGAAGCGCTCCACCGTGAAGCCCACCGTGATCACCCAGTTGCCCTTCTCGTAGGCGAAGGGGCCGGTCATCACCTGGCGGTCGCCGGCGCGGCCGGTGCCGCCGAGGAAGTCGTCGGCCCACAGGGAGGAGACGGGACTGCTGTCCGTGGTCCAGTCCCAGTAGGGGACCGAGACGCCCGGGTCGACGCCTTGGAGCAGCCGCTCGAATTCGAGCAGGTAGCGCCGGTGCCAGGGGAAGAACGACGGCGACATGTGCCCGACGCGCAGCTTGCGGTCCCGGTCGGGGACGAAGTACTTGTCGTGGGTGCGGACCAGGTCGTCGTACGCACCGTTGCGCTTGAGCTCCAGCACGGCCGCCGTGAAGCGCTTCTTCTGCGCGCTGGTCAGGTTCCTCTGGTTCTGCCGGGTGTACATGCGGGGCTCCTCCCGTTCCGTCCGTCAGCCGTGGTGCGGGACCGCGAGCGCCAGCTGGTTGGTGCCGAGTTCGTCGACGGCGGCGCGGGCGAGCTCCAGCGGAGTCTCGAAGGACTGGAAGTGGTTGATCCCGCTCAGGTAGCTGCCGTCGGCGCGTCGCATCACGTGCAGGGGGCGGCCGTCGATGCGGACCCCGGCGGCGTCGACGGCGATGTGCCGGCCCCGGTACGTCTCCTCGGTCAGCGGTGCGGGGGTGAGCGTCTGCCGGGGGCGCCGGGCGCGCAGCACGGGGGCCAGGGCCGCGGCGGCGCCGGCGAACACCGCCGCGGTGAAGGCGGTGCGGAGAAGTGTGCGCCGGCTGAGTGGTGCGGCGGCGGGTGCTGCGTACATGCGGTCTCCCTCGCTCGGTGGTCCGCGCTACGGGGTCTAACGCGGCGCGGCGGGCGAGGTCACCTCGACCGTGCGGGGTGCTTGTAGAAGAGCGTGGTGGGGTGCAGGCGGCCTGCCGGGTCGGCGGCGTAGTCGGGGATGGTGCCGGCTTCGGTCCAGCCCGCGGAGCGGTAGACGCGCTCGGCGCCGCTCCCGGTCTCGGTGTCGAGGAACAGCAGCAGCACTCCGGCCCGGGCGGCCGCCGCCTCGGCCTCGGCGAGCAGGGCGCGGGCCGTGCCCCGGCCGCGTGCCCCGGGGTGGACCATGAGCTTGCGCAGCTCGGCGCGGTGGCGGCCGTTGGGCTTGGACTCCCGGCACCAGCTCACCGTGCCGTCGAGCGGGGCACCGTCGGCGGGGCGGGAGATCCAGAGGGCGAGCGAGCCGTCCTCGACGGCGGGGCGCAGGGAATCCCACCAGGAGGCGGCCTGGCGGTGGTCGAGGTCGGCGAGGAAGCCGAGCGAGGAGCCGCCGCGTACCACCGCGAGAAGGAGGTCGGCCAGCTCGTCGCGGTGCGTGGTGAGCCCGGCGGTGTCGAGTCGGGTGATGACGGGAGCCATCCCCCGAGGATAAGGACCGGCCGTGCGCCCCCGGGGGCCGGGGCTGACGCCCCGGCCCCCCACGGTCCCTCAGGGCGCCGGGAGTTCCGCGAAGTCGGCCACCAGGGCGCGGTGGTGGCCGGCGGTGCCCAGGGCCAGGGAGTCGGCCTTGGCGCGCTTGAGGTACAGGTGCG
The DNA here is from genome assembly GCF_040647115.1 of Streptomyces sp. NPDC044571. NCBI lineage: Bacteria > Bacillati > Actinomycetota > Actinomycetes > Kitasatosporales > Streptomycetaceae > Streptomyces > Streptomyces sp. NPDC044571. The sequence goes on along the minus strand of NZ_JBEZBN010000004.1, from coordinate 95,152 downwards.
CCGGGTGCTCCCAGGTCATGCCGATGCCGCCGTGCAGCTGTACGCACTCCTCGGCGGCGCGGACCGCCACGCCCGAGCAGTAGGCCTGGGCGACGGCCACCGTGAGCGGGGCGTCCGGAGCGCCGGTGGCGAGGGCGTCGGCCGCGGCGCGGGCGGCCGCCCGTGCGGAGGCCACGTCCAGCCAGAGCCGGGCGAGCCGGTGCTTGAGGGCCTGGAAGGAGCCGACGGGCCGGTTGAACTGGTGGCGGCCCCGGACGTAGGCCACCGTCTCCGTCAGGCACCACTCGGCGATTCCGAGTTGCTCGCCGGCCAGCAGTCCGGCCCCGGAGAGCAGTGCTCCGGCCACGGCCGCGCGCGCGGTGGCCGGGTCGGCGAGCCGGGTCCCGGCGGCCCCGTCCAGCGTGACGGTGGCGAGCGGCCGGGTCAGGTCCAGCGGGACCAGCGGCGTGAGGGTCACGGCGGCGACCGGAACGGCGTACAGGCCGGTGTCCGCGAGCACGAGCAGGACGTCGGCCGCCACCGCGTCCGCCACCGAGGTGACGGTGCCGGTCAGCTGCCCTCCCCCGGTGTCCCGGACGGCGGCCGGCAGCGGGGCCCCGGGCGCCAGGGTGAGCGGCACGGCCGGTACGCAGACCTGCCGCCCGGAGGCCAACTCGCGCAGCAGGGCGGCCGTGTGGGCCGAACCGGCGGGATCGCAGCCGAGCAGGATCTCCGCCGCCAGCACCGCGCTCGTCAGGTAGGGGACCGGCGCCACGGCCCGCCCCAGCTCCTCCAGGACCACGGCCGCCTCGCGGTGGCCCGCGCCCTGGCCGCCGAACTTCTCCGGTACGAGCAGCCCGGCCGTGCCGATCTCCGCGGCGAGGGTGTGCCACAGAGCGGGGTCGTGCGGGCGGCCGCTCTCGGCCCGGGCCAGTACGGCCGGGGGCGCGCACCGGTCGGCGAGCAGGGCCCGTACGGCGGACCGCAGTTCCTCCTCGGTCTCCGAGTACAGCAGGTCGTAACCTTCGCGCGGGAACGTCATCGGGCCAGGTCCTTCCAGGCGAGGTCCTTGTCGTCGCGCGGTTCGGCGGGCAGGCCGAGGACGCGTTCGGCGACGATGTTGAGGAGGATTTCGCTGGTGCCGCCCTCGATGCTGTTGCCCTTGGCACGCAGGTAGCGGTAGCCGGCGTCCCGGCCGGTGAAGTCGACCAGTTCGGGCCGGCGCATCGTCCAGTCCTCGTACATCAGGCCCTCCTCGCCGAGGAGTTCCACCTCCAGGCCGCTGATCTCCTGGTTGAGCCGGGCGAAGGTGAGCTTCATGCCCGATCCCTCGGGGCCGGGCTGCCCGGCGGCGAGCTGCTGGCGCAGCCGTTCGCCGGTGAGGCGGGCGACCTCGGCCTCGACCCAGAGGTCGAGCAGCCGCTGGTGGAGGGCGTGGGTGCGCAGTGCGGGGCGTTCGCGCCAGGCGGCGGCGACGGGGGCGATCATGCCGCCCTCGCGGGGGATCCGCATGCCGCCGATGGAGACGCGTTCGTTCATGAGGGTGGTGCGGGCGACCTCCCAGCCCTGGCCGACGGCCCCCAGGCGGTGGGCGTCGGGGATCCGGACCCCGGTGAGGAAGACCTCGTTGAACTCGGCCTCGCCGGTGATCTGGCGCAGCGGCCGCACCTCGACACCCGGGGCGTGCATGTCGCACAGGAAGTAGGTGATGCCCTGGTGCTTGGGCAGGGCGGGGTCGGTGCGGGCGATCAAGATGGCCCAGCGGGCGGTGTGGGCGCTGGAGGTCCACACCTTCTGGCCGTCCACCACCCATTCGCCGGCCGACTCGTCGAGGACGGCGCGGGTGGCGAGCGCGGCCAGGTCGGAGCCGGCGCCGGGCTCGCTGAACAGCTGGCACCAAACCTCCTCGCCGACCCACAGGGGGCGCAGGAAGCGCCGCTTCTGCTCGTCGGTGCCGTAGGCCAGGATCGTGGGCGCGGCCATGCCGAGGCCGATGCCGATCCGGCGCGGGTCGTTGTCGGGGGCGCCGGCGGCCTCCAGTTCGGCGTCGACGACGGCCTGGAGGGTGCGGGACGCGCCGAGTCCGCCGAGGCCCTCGGGGTAGTGGACCCAGGCGAGGCCGGCGTCGAAGCGGGCGCGCAGGAAGTCCGTGCGGCCGGTGGTGGCGGGCGGGTGGGCGGCGAGCAGGTCGCGGACGCGCAGGCGCAGGGTGTCGGCGGTGACGGCGGGGGTCATCGGGCGGCTCCTGCGGCGGGGGTGGGGGCGGTTGCGTCCAGGGCCGGTACGACGACCAGGCGGCCGGTGGTGCTCCCGTCGGCGAGGCGCTGGACGGCGTCGGCGGCCGCCGCGAGCGGGACGCGTTCGCTGACCAGGGGGGTGATGGCGCCCTGGGCGGCGAGGCGGGTGAGTTCGGTGTGGCAGGCGAGGATGGCGGCCGGGTCCTTGGTGGCGTAGAGGCCCCAGTGCAGGCCGAGGATCGCGTAGTTCTTGACCAGGGCGTGGTTGAGAGCGGGGGCGGGGATGGTGCCGCTCGCGAAGCCGACGACCACGATGCGGCCCTCGAAGGCCACGCACTTGGCGGAGGCGGTGTAGGCGTCGCCGCCGACCGGGTCGTAGACCACGTCGGCCCCGCGCCCGCCGGTGAACTCCTTGACCCGGGCGACCAGGTCCTCGCTCGTCCGGTCGATCACCAGGTCGCAGCCGAGCTCCTCGGCGGTGCGCGCCTTCGCCTTGCCCCCGACGACGCCGATGACGGTGGCGCCGGCGGCCTTGCCGAGCTGGACGGCGGCGCTGCCGACACCGCCGGCCGCGGCGTGCACGAGGAGGGTCTCGCCGGACTGGAGCCGGGCGCGGCGGTGCAGGCCGAACCAGCCCGTCTGGTAGCCGATGTGGAGGGCGGCCGCCTGGGCGTCGTCGAGGGTCTCGGGGGCCGGCAGCAGGGCGCGCGCGGGCGCGGTGACGTACTCGGCGAAGCCGCCGTGGGGCAGGCTCGGGTTGGCGATGACGCGGCGGCCGTCCTCGGTCTCGCCGCAGATCTCCACCCCGGGGGTGAAGGGCAGCGGCGGGCGGATCTGGTACTGCCCGCGCACGAGCAGGGCGTCGGGGAAGTTGACGTTGGCCGCGAGCACCTTGAGCCTCACCTCGCCCTCGCCGGGCACGGGTTCGGGGACCTCTTCGAGGCGCATCGCCTCTCGGGGCTCGCCGGGGGTGTGTACTCGCCATGCCTGCATCCGGGGCCTCCAGCCGCCGTCGAGGGGAACCACGCTCCGCGGGCATACTAAGCGGTCGCTTGCCACTTTGGGAACCATCGGTCGTCGGCCGGCGTGCGGTGCCCGACGGCCGGCGTGCCGGCGGCCGACGGCCGTCCGGGGGTGTGCATTCGAACCCGTTCGGGGGGGGTGGGGAAGATGGGGAGGCACGTGTCTTCTGCATGTGTGGCCGGCACGTGTGCTCTGCACGTGTGCTCTGCACGTGTGCTCTGCACGTGTGCTCTGCACGTGTGCTCTGCACGTGTGCTCTGCACGTGTGCTCTGCACGTGTGCTCTGCGGGCCGGCGTGTACGCCGGACATCCTCGGGCTGCCGGCACTCGGGGCCGGGCCCGCGACGGACAGCGCCGTGCGCGCCTTCGGGAGCGGTGGGTTGTTGGCGGGCGACGGCGCCGGACTGCCCGTGTACTGGACGGCCGACCACGCGGTCCACGCCGTCGCGATGCCCGAGGGTTTCGTGTTCGGCGAGGTCCGCGCCGTGAACGCGAAGGGCCTGATGGTGGGCACCGTCCGGCGCGCCAACGACTACGGCACCGCCGTCGGGTTCACGTACCAGCAGGGTGCGGCGGCGGTCCGGCTGGTCAGCGGCGGAACCACCGCGAGCGCGGTGACGGACGTCAACGACTCGGGCCGCTTCGTCGGCATGGAGGCGGGCGTCGCCAAGGAATGGCTGAACGGCGCCGTGGTGCGCGAGCTGCCCGTCCCCGCGGACGCCCACCCGAGCACGAAGATCGTTTCGGTGGACGGGATCAACGCGCGCGGCGACATCGTCGGAACGGCCCTGACCTCCTACGTGGAGGAGGACGAGCGAGCTCAGGAGCATGAGCTTCCCCGTCGTGTGGCCCGCGGGGGGCGGCTACCCGCCGTACAGCCTCCCCGTGTGGACCCAGGGCGACCGGACGGTCCACACGTCCGCGGCCGGCATCGACGAGCGCGGCCGGGTCGCCGGCTGTGAGCACCTCACCTTCGACGCCGTCAGCCCTGGCGCGAACGTGGCCGTCGGATCGGCCGTCACGTTCGTCGACGGGTACCCCAACTTCCTCCACGCCGCGTACTGGCCGGGCACGGGGGCCCGGGCCCCGATGGCACTCCCGCACCCCGCGGGCGCGAGCCCCGACTCGGGCAGCTCGACCTTCGCGGCCTCGGACGACGACCGGGTGGGCGGCACCTTCTACGACTGGGAGACCATGAAGAGCAGCGCCGTGGTGTGGAGCTGCGCGAGCAAGCAGGCCTACGTGCCGAAGTAGCGGGGTGTTGCGGGCTTGGTGACCGGGTGCGGGTGACCGGGTGCGGGTGACCGGGTGCGGGTGACCGGGTGCGTGGTGATCGTGGGCGTGGTGATCCCTCGCGTGGCGATCGGGCGTACGGTGACCCGCGCGTGGTGACCGTAGACGTGGTGACCGCGGACGTGGTGACCGCGTGGGCGGTGAGTGCGTGGGTGGTGACCGCGGGCGTGGTGACCGTGGGCGTGGTGATTGGGTGCGTGGTGACCGCGGGCGTGGTGACTGCGTGCGTGGTAACTGCGTGCGTGGTAACTGCGTGCGTGGTAACTGCGTGCGTGGTAACTGCGTGCGTGGTAACTGCGTGCGTGGTAACTGCGTGCGTGGTTACCGCGGGCATGGTGATCTGAGCGCCCGCACGCTATCGATGGGCTTATGGAGAACCCCTCGCACCCTCCCGCGCCCGGTCTGCCCGCGCCTCCGCCGCCCGGTGCCGCCGCCCTGCCTCCCGGTACGTACGCCGGGCAGGTGGTCCTCGTGACCGGCGGGGGCACCGGGCTCGGCAAGGCGATCGCCGCCGAGTTCGCCCGGCTCGGCGCGGACCTGGTCATCGCCGGACGGCGGCCCGAACTGCTCGCGGCGGCCCGGGAGGAGCTGGCGGCCGTCCCGGGCGCGGGGCGGGTGACGGCGGCCGTCTGCGACATCCGGGACCCCGAGCGGGTCGCGGAGGTCTTCGACGCGGCGCAGGCCGCGCTCGGGCCGCCGGACGTCCTGGTCAACAATGCGGCCGCCAACTTCCCCTGTCCGGCCGAGGACTTGTCCCCGAACGCCTGGCGAGCCGTCGTCGACACCACCCTGACCGGCACCTGGTTCATGACACGCGAGTTCGGCCGCCGCCACCTGGCGGCCGGCACCCCCGGGTCGATCGTGAACATCGGAGCGTCCTACGCCTGGACGGGCGGGCCCGGCTTCGCCCACAGCGCCGCGGCCAAGGCGGGGGTGAAGAACCTGGTGGAGACGCTCGCCGTGGAGTGGGGCCCGTACGGCATCCAGATCAACGGCCTCGTCCCCGGCCTGTTCCCGCACGCCGACATGACCGGGGACATCCGCGGCGGCCTCGACCGGGCGGCGCTCGGCGGCCGGGACGCCCGCCAGCCCGCCCTCCGGGTCGGCGTTCCCCGCGAACTCGGCTGGGCGGCGACCTTCCTGGCCTCCCCTTACGCCCGCTTCGTCACGGGCCACACCCTGGTGGTCGACGGTGCGAACTGGCAGCGCCGCTCCCTGGTCAACCCGGAGGTCACCCCGCTGCGCGAGCAACTGGGCCGCGGTCCGTTCGTCCCGTGAGGGGGGAGCCCCGCGTCCGGGGTCGGTGGGGTTCGGGGGCGTCCCGTCAGTCGACTGTCCTTCCGTGTCGGTCCGGGCCGTCAAGGGCGCTCACTGCGTTCGCGTCGCTTCGCGATGGCCTTCGGCCACCCTTGACCGCCCGGCCCGCCCCGGAAAGACAACAGACTGCCGGGAAGCCCCCGAAGGATGGCCGGGGGGGTCGTGTTCAGGAGCGGCGGTGAGGGGCGGGCCGGATTCCGTTGCCGTGTCTCCTTCGGGGCCGATAGATCCCCTTTCCGAGCCCAGGTCGGGTCAAGCCGCAGTCGGCCCATCAGATGGGCATCGGGGCCATCCAGGCCACCGTCGCGTCAGATCGCTACACAGCCCGTCTCGGCTTGGCGTCCGCCGCCCGTCTGGGGTTGCCGGGAGCCGGGTGGCTCGGGGTCCGTGCTCAGCCTCCGGTGAAGCGGGGCGGGCGGCGGGTGGCCTTGGCCGTGTAGCCCTCGCGGCAGTCCTCCGAGGTGAGGGTGAGGGCCGCTGTCAGGGCCACGCGGTCCAGGGCCGGGGGCAGGGCGGCGTCCGCGTAGGCGTCGATCGCGCGCTTGATGCCCTGGACGGCCAGGGGTGCGTTCGCCGCGATCTCCGTCGCCAGCTCGCGGGCGGCGGTGTCCAGGGCGTCGCGGGATACGAGCAGTTGGACGAGTCCGAGGCGTTCGGCGGTTGCGGCGTCGATGCGGCGGCCGGTCAGGGCGAGGAGCTTGGCCCAGCCCGCACCCGCCTCGCGGGCGATGCGCAGATCGCCTCCTGCGTCCACCGCCACGCCGAGCTGCGCCTCCGGCAGGGCGAAGACGGCGTCCTCGGCGGCGATGCGGATGTCGGCCATCAGGGCCAGTTCGAAGCCGAAGCCCAGGCAGTAGCCCTGGACGGCGGCCAGCACGGGTTGCGGTAGGCGCCCCAGGGCGGCGAAGCGCTCGTGGGCCCAGCGGATGCCCTCGTAGTAGTTGCGGGTCCGCTCGGCGGGCGAGGCGCCCGTGATGGCGCTGCCGGGGGCCGTCACGTCGATGCCCGCGCAGAAGGCCCGGCCCTCCGCCCGCAGGAGGACCACCCGTACCGCCGGGTCGAAGCGGATGCGGTCCGCCAGCAGGCCCAGCTGGCGGGTGGACTCCCAGCTCCAGCCGTTGAGGGTGGCCGGGCGGCAGAGGGTGAGGAACGCCATGCCGTCCTCGACCTCCAGACGGATCCGTTCCTCGCCCTCTGCGACCTCCGTGCTCGTGGTGTCGATCAACGGCCCCCCATTGGCTGATCGGCCGTCAGCTTAAGGGGCCGGTGCTCAGCGCGGGAAGAGCTCGAACGCCACCGCCGGGCGGCCGCCGAAGCGGGCGGCGACCTGTCGGGCGTTGTCCGTGAGGAAGCTGCGGCAGTACTCCTCCGGGTCCTGATCGGTGAGGACTTCTATGTACGCCTTGTGCTCCATCAGGGACCTGATCGAACGCTCCAGGCCGGGGCCCGCGTCCACCGCGTGCGTCGGCGTGGACGAACCCGCCACGGCGACCCAGCGCACGCCGTTCCACGGCTCCAGACCCTGTTCGGAGATGAGCTCCGGGAAGATCCACCGGTTGCCCGCGTCGGCGGCGGCGTCGAGTGCGGCCCGGCCGACGGCCTTGTGGTCGGGGGTGTTCCAGTAACCGCCGCCGCCCTGGCCGCCCCAGGTGTCCCGGTGGTTGAGGGTGACCAGCAGCTCGGGGCGGTACCGGCGGATCGCCGCCGCGATGTCCCGGCGCAGGTCCAGGCCGTACTCGACGACACCGTCGCGGTAGTCGAGGAACTCCACCGTGGAGACCCCGACGACAGCGGCGCTGGCCCGCTGCTCGGCCTCGCGCAGCGGGGCGCACTCCTCGGGCGGGAGCGTGTCGATACCCGCCTCACCGCGGGTGGCCAGCAGGTAGACGACCTCGCGGCCGCCGTCCGTCCAGTGTGCGATCGCGGCGGCGCCGCCGTATTCCAGGTCGTCGGGGTGGGCGACGACGGCGAGGGCGCGCTGCCAGTCGGCGGGCATGGGCTCCAGGGGCGCGAACTGATCCATTCCTTCGGTCATGCCCGCACCCTAGGCGAAGCCGCCGACGGAGGCGGGGCTTCGCCCGGACCGGCCCGCGGGAGTGTGCTCCTGCGGGCCGGCGGAGGGTCAGAAGGTGACGACCGAGCGGAGGACCTCGCCGCGGGACATGCGGGCGAACGCGTCTTCGACCCCGTCCAGCGGGATCGTCTCGGACACGAAGGCGTCGAGGTCGAGACGGCCCTGCAGGTAGAGGTCGATGAGCAGGGGGAAGTCCCGCTCCGGCAGGCAGTCCCCGTACCAGGAGGACTTCAGGGCGCCGCCGCGGCCGAATACGTCGAGGAGCGGGAGTTCGAGCTTCATGTCCGGTGTCGGGACGCCGACCAGGACGACCGTTCCGGCGAGGTCGCGGGCGTAGAAGGCCTGCTGGTACGTCTCGGGGCGGCCCACCGCCTCGATGACCACGTCCGCGCCGTTGCCGCCGGTGAGTTCCTGGACGGCCTTGACCACGTCCTGGGTGCGGGCGTTGACGGTGTGGGTGGCGCCGAGGCCCCGCGCCCACTCCAGCTTGCGGTCGTCGAGGTCGACCGCGATGATCCGTGCGGCGCCGGCCAGCCGCGCGCCGGCGACGGCCGCGTTGCCCACTCCCCCGCAGCCGATGACCGCGACGGAGTCGCCGCGTCCGACGTTGCCGGTGTTCAGGGCCGCGCCGAGGCCGGCCATCACCCCGCAGCCGAGGAGTCCGGCGGCGGCGGGCGAGGCGGCCGGGTCGACCTTGGTGCACTGCCCGGCCGCGACCAGCGTCTTCTCGGCGAACGCCCCGATGCCGAGCGCCGGGGAGAGCGGGGTGCCGTCCTCCAGGGTCATGGGCTGCGCGGCGTTGTGCGTGGCGAAGCAGTACCAGGGGCGACCGCGCTTGCAGGCTCGGCAGGTGCCGCACACGGCCCGCCAGTTGAGGATCACGAAGTCGCCGGGCGCGACGGAGGTGACGTCCGGGCCCACGGCTTCGACCACCCCGGCGGCCTCGTGGCCGAGGAGGAAGGGGAACTCGTCGTTGATGCCGCCCTCGCGGTAGTGCAGGTCGGTGTGGCATACCCCGCAGGCCTGGACCTTGACCAGTGCCTCGCCCGGTCCCGGGTCGGGCACGAGGATCGTCGTCGTCTCCACCGGTGCGCCCTTGCTCCGTGCGATGACTCCTCGTACGCGATGCGTCACGTCGTACCCCGCTCTGATCGGTTCTGTCTGGATCCACGAACGTACACGGACGGGGCGGCGCAGGGGAGTTGTGTCACGCCGCGGCGTCGGCGGTGGCGAGTTCCGGCGGTAGCGCGGCGCGAAGTGCCGCCCCGAAGGCGGCCACGGCCGGGTGGGCGGCGGCGCCGCTGCGGAAGGCGATCCTGGTGCGGCGTTCCATGCGGAGGCGGGTGAGGGCCACCGCCGGGTCCGCGGGTCCCATGACGCCGAGCTGCGGTACGACGGCCACGCCCTGGCCGGCCGCGACGAGCGCGAGCACGGTGGCGAACTCGTCGACGTGGTGGCGGATGCGCGGGCTGAAACCGGCGGCCTGGCAGGCCCGTACGGTCATGGCGTGGCAGAGGGTGCCCGGGGTGGCGACGATCCACGGGGCGTCCGCGTGGCTCCGCAGGACCGCCCGCTGGTCCGCGGCGGCCTCGGCGGGGGCACCCGGGGCCTGGGGCGCGGCGAGATACATGGCTTCGCCGTAGAGCGGCTCGGCGGTGATCCCCGGCTCCTGGGGCGCGGGCACGAAGTCGTACTCGTGGACCAGCGCCACGTCCAGGTCCCCGGCTCGCAGCGCGTGCGCGACCGCCGCCGGGTCGGTTTCGGAGACCATCGGCTCCAGCCCCGGGTGCAGCCGCGCCAGCGCGACCAGGGCGGCGGGCACGACGGCCCGGGTGGCGGTGGGGAACGAGCCGATCCGCAGGGCACCGGCCAGTCCGCTGCGCGCTTCGGCGAGATCGGCCTCCGCCTGCTCCAGCCGTTCCAGTACGGCATCGGCGTGCCGGACGAGGTGCTGTGCGGCGGGGGTGAGGCGGACCCGGCGGCCGGTGCGCTCCAGGAGGGGCAGGCCGGCTTCGCGTTCCAGGACGCCGAGTTGCTGGGACACGGCCGAAGGGCTGAAGGCGAGGGCGTCGGCCACCGCGGCGATGGTCCCGCGGCGGGCGAGTTCGCGCAGCAGGCGCAGGCGTCGTACGTCGAGCATCGACTCAGCTTACGGTTGGGGTAAGGAATGCGAACTGGATTTGGCGCTACGGGGCCGCCAGGCTCGTCGGCATGGCACAAAACCTCTCCCTGCACGGGATTCACGTACCGCTCGTCACGCCCTTCACCACGGCCGGGGCCGTCGACCCCGGCGGGCTGGAGGCGCTCGCCCACCGGGTGCTGGACGAGGGGGCCGACGGGATCGTCGCCCTCGGCACCACCGGGGAGGCGGCCACCCTCGACGAGGCGGAGCGCGACCTCGTCGTCGACGTCTGCGCACGGGCCTGCCGGGAGCGCGGGGCGGTGCTGACCGTCGGCGCGGGGGCGAGCGGGACACGGGCGAGCGAGGCGGCGCTGGCCCGCCTGGCGCGGTGGCCCGAGGTGCGGGCGGCGCTGGTGGCCGTGCCGTCGTTCCTGCGGCCCTCGGCAGCCGGGGTGTTGGCTCATTTCACCCGGCTGGCCGAGGTGAGCCCGGTGCCGCTGATCGTCTATCACATTCCGTACCGCACGGGGCAGCCGCTCGACGCGGCCGCGCTGCGGGCGCTCGGGGAACTGCCGGGGGTCGCCGGGGTGAAGTACGCGGCCGGCGGCATCGACCAGGACACGGTGGCGCTGCTCGGTGACCTGCCGGACGGCTTCGCCGTGATGGCGGGGGACGATGCGTACGCGTCGCCGCTGCTGGCGCTCGGGGCTGCGGGCGGGATCTTGGCCTCGGCACATCTGGCGACGGCCCGGTTCGTGGAGCTCGCGGCGGCTTGGCGGGCAGGTGAGGCCGCTCGGGCGCGGGAGCTGGGGCATGCGCTGGCCCGGCTGTCGGCGGCGGCCTTCACCGAGCCCAATCCGGCGGTGATCAAGGGGGTCCTCCATGCACAGGGCCACATCCCGACGCCGGACGTGCGCCTGCCCCTGCTCCCCGCGAGCGGGGCCGCGGTGCGGGCGACGCTGACGCAGCTGGCGCGCACGCCGTAGGGCCGGGCGGCCCGGGGCCGGAGTCCAAGGACGCTGCCCGCGCCCCGGACCCCCGGGGACGGCGCCCGGGCCTCCGGACCTCCGGGAGCGGGTCCGGGGGTCCGGATCACGGCGGGCGACAGGGCCGATCGCGCCGGAAAGGGCGTGTGATGAGGTATTCGCCTGCAACAGGTGGGACGCCCGAATCGGATACGGATAGAGGCGACTTGTCCGTTTTACCTTCGAGGTCCTTTAAACCGTGATGTGAGTCACTGCGCCGACCTCAACATCATTTGCCCGTCGGGGCACCATTCCCTTTTCCCGGAAAGGATTTCGGCTATTGGCCGGAGAAGTCCCCAAGGTCATTTTCCGAGCCGATACGGGGAAGTCGATCACCCGGTGGAATTCGAGCCTTGTTCCCGCCCGGCGGACTCGCTTACGGTCACGTCGTTCCCGGCGGGCAGCTGCCGAATCCGGCCGCCGCCAGGGCTCTCCCGTACCCCCACACGTGAGGAATTCCGCCATGCCCGCACTGGGTAAGCACCGCCGCCCCAAGCAGAACCCGGTCGTCCGCAAGCTGGCCTTCGCCGGCACCGGCGGGGCGGCCCTGGCCCTCCCGCTGATCAGCGCCACCACCGCCGGGGCGGCTGTCACGCAGCCCGCCGTGGCGGCCGCGGCGAACACCGTGGCGCTGCCCGCGGCCAAGGTGACCGCCGAGAAGAAGGCCTCACCGGCGACCTACTCCGTGGCCGTCGGCGACACCCTGTCGAAGATCGCGGCGGAGCACTCGGTGAGCGGCGGCTGGCAGGCCCTCTACGCGGCCAACAAGACCGCCATCGGCAGCAACCCCTCGATCATCCGCCCCGGCCTCAAGCTGAGCCTCGGCACCGCCGCGAAGGCGGCGGCCGGCAAGGCGAAGGCGACGCCCGCCGCTGCCAAGCCGGCCACCACCTACGCCAACAACCTCGACGGGTGGATCCGCGAGTCGCTGGACATCATGGCGAGGCACGGAATTCCCGGCAGCTACAACGGAATTTATCGCAATGTGATGCGTGAGTCCTCGGGCAATCCGCTCGCCATCAACAACTGGGACTCCAACGCGGCGGCCGGCATTCCCTCCAAGGGTCTGCTCCAGGTCATCGACCCCACCTTCCGCGCCTACCACGTTCCCGGTACGTCGCTGGACTCGTACGACCCGGTCGCCAACATCACGGCCGCCTGCAACTACGCGGCCGCCCGCTACGGTTCGATCGACAACGTCAACGGCCCCTACTGACGAGGGCCCACCAGGGGGTGCCCACCGGGCACCCGCGGGAAGACCGGCCCGGTCCGCGCGGCGTCAGAGCCAGCCCTGGCTGCGGGCCGCGCGGACGGCCTCCATGCGGTTACGGGTGCCGGTCTTGCCGATGGCCGCGGACAAGTAGTTGCGCACCGTCGACTCCGACAGGTGCAGCCGCTCGGCGATGTCGGCGACGGTCGCCCCGTCCACGGCGGCGTTGAGAACGTCGACCTCACGCGCGGTCAGCGGGTTCGGGCCCGCGCTGAGGGCCGCTGCCGCGAGCGCGGGGTCGATCACCGTCTCCCCCGCGAGCACCCTGCGGACCGCGGCGGCCAGTTCCTCCACCGGCCCGTCCTTCACGAGGAACCCGCCGGCCCCCGCCTCCATCGCCCGGCGCAGATGGCCGGGCCGGCCGAAGGTGGTCAGGATCAGCACCCGGCAGTCGGGGCAGCGCGTGCGCAGCTCGGCTGCCGCGTCGAGGCCGCTGCGGCCCGGGAGTTCGATGTCGAGCAGGGCCACGTCGGGCTGGACGCGGAGCGCCGCGGGCACGATCTCGTCGCCGGCGCCGACCTGTGCGACCACCTCGATGTCCTCCTCCAGCCCGAGCAGCAGCGCCAGCGCGCTGCGCATCATGCCCTGGTCCTCCGCCAGCAGGACCCTGATCATCGACACTCCCCGTTCCCCTCTGCTTCGGCCGGCTCCGCCGGCAGCTCGGCGGTGACCCGGAAGCCGCGGTCCGGTGCCGGTCCGCTGCTCAGGGTGCCGCCCGCCGCGGCGAGGCGCTCGGCCAGGCCGGTCAGCCCGCTGCCCGCCGGTGTCGAGCCTACGCCGCTGCCGTCGTCGGTGATCACCAGGCGGACCCGTTCCGCGGAGCTGCGGACCTCGATCTCGCACCGGGTGGCCCGGCTGTGCCGGATGGCGTTGGTGACGGCCTCGCGGACGACCCATCCCAGCAGCGCCGCCGACTGCGGGGACAGCGGCGGTCCGGACTCGCGGATGAGGGGCTCGATGCCCGCGGCGGTCAGCACGCCCCGGGCACGGTCGAGCTCCGCCGCGAGGCTGGCCTCGCGGTAGCCGGTGACCGCCTCCCGGATCTCGGTGAGCGCCTGGCGTCCCACGGACTCGATGTCCGAAACCTGGCCGAGGGCCGCTTCCATGTCGCGGGGTGCGATACGGCGGGCCGCCTCCGCCTTCACCACGATCACCGAGAGCGTGTGGCCGAGCAGGTCGTGCAGATCGCGGGAGAACCGGAGCCGCTCGTGGTCGACCGCGGCGCGCGCCAGCTCCTGGCGGGTCTCGTGCAGCTCCTTCACCGTCTCGGACAGGGCGAGGATGGCCGCGGTCACCATGCCGGACAGGAACGTCCCGTAGACGATGCCGAGGGCGTCCCAGCCCTCGTCCCGCGCCGCGACCACCCCGGCGAGGGCGGTGATCACGACCATCACCGGGGCGAGCGCCCGGCCCCGGACCACCGCACCGGCGGCGAGCCCCCAGAGCGGGAAGAACAGCAGCCAGTTGTCGCCGTAGGCGAGGCCGAGGGCGCAGGTGACCGCGCCGAGCGCGGCCAGGCACCAGCGGGTGCCGGGGTGCTCGCGCGCCCGCGTGACGAAGGCGCGGAACACCAGCGTGACGTAGAGGGAGTTGAAGACGAGCAGGCCGAGCCCGCCGGTCCAGGGGTTGGGCGTCTCCCCCTGGATGATGTTGGAGATGGCCCCCATGCCCACGAGCAGCCAGGGCAGCAGGGTGTGGACGCCCCGGATCTCCGACGTCCGCCTCATCGGGTGCTCCGTCCTCTTGCGGCTTCCCGGACGGCCCGCCAGGCCGTGGGGGGCTGTGGGCGTCGTGTGCGTCGTGTGCGTCGTCCGCGTCATGTACGCCACGGTAGGAACCGTGCCGGGGCCGGCGGCAGATGCATCCGTACGGAACCCGGTAGTACGGATGTCACTGGTCAGGGCTCGGAACGCGGGTCCCGCGGGATCCGCGGACCCGGCGGGCGCGGGCCAGGGTGCGCAGGGGGGCCTGCAGGCCGTAGCCGACGTTCTTGCGGAGGGCTCCGGCTCCGGCCCGTTCCACCGCGGCCAGCTGGTGGCCCATCAGCTCGGCCATCGCCGCGATCACCGGGCGCAGGCCCGGCTCGACGAGGTCGAGGATGCCCGCGGTGGCGGCCAGCGCGGTCCGGGCGCGTGCACACTCGGCGCCGAGCAGCTCCCGCACGGCAGGGGTGTCACGGGCCTGTTCCAGGTCGGCCCGGGTCACGCCGTGCTCGGCGAGGTGGGCGCGCGGCAGGCAGAGCCGGCCTTCGGCCAGGTCCCCGGCGAGGTCGGCGAGGAAGTCCACGCGCTGGGCGGCGTCGACGAACCGCCGCCAGCCGGCCGCTTGTTCCTCGTCGGGGCCGCCCTGGTACTGCAGGCCGGTGAAGACCAGCAGCCCCGGCCAGGCGTAGGTGTCGAGGTAGGCCTGGAAGTCCTCCTCCGTCGCGAAGCCGTCGAAGCGGGCCTCGGCCGTGGCCGCGCCCTCCAGGAACCGCTCGACCCAGTGCACGGGCAGACCCCGGGCGTCGACGGCGTGGGCGTACGCGCGCAGCAGCGGGTCGGGGCTGTCGCCGGTCTGCAGCGCGGCGTCCACCCCCTCGGCCAGCGCGGCCAGACCTGCGGACCGTTCCTGCAGGGTGCCGGTCTCGGCCACGTCGTCGACCAGGTTCATGAATCCCACTCCTGCCGTCAGCCAGGGCACCAGCGGCGGCGCGGCGAGCAGCCGCAGCGTCAGGTACGGGGCGGGCTCGCGGCGCAGGACCCGGCGCGCCACGTGGGTGTAGTCGGCCCGCAGGGCGGGGCCGGCGATCCCGGCCGCCGTGAGGGTGGTGCGCCAGCTGGGCATGGGTGGTGAGCTCCTCGAACGGTGTGCGACCGTACGCGCGTGCGCACGGGTAGGGGTACACGGTCTCAGGAGCGGTAGACCTTCTTCACCTTGCCCTGGGTGTCGGCGTAGAGGTAGCCGCCCTGCCCGTACTCGTCGCTCAGGTAGGGCCGCATCGAGGGGGTCTGGTCGAACAGCCAGGGCTCGACGATGACGTAGCGGGAGGTGGGGTTGGCCACGCCCAGCTCCTGCTTGGCCTTTTCGAGGAGACCCGGGAGGGCGTCCCAGTTCACGGTGGCCATGTCGATCAGCGGCTCGTCCTCCTTGATGGTGCCGCCGGGGCCCGTGCGCCTGGCCTCGCCGTCGCGGTACTCGTAGCGGTCGTACGTCTTGGCTCCGGAGGCGGTGGGGATGGAGGCGAGCACGTACTCCTCGTAGACCACCATCTCCACGAAGGCGGTGGTACCGGTCTTCTGCTTGAACGCCTCGATGGCGGTACGGACCTTGGCCGGGGCGAGCAGGGAGCCCTTCGGGGCGGTCTTGCCCTTGGGGGTGGGGCCGGCCCCCGGGGTGGCCGGGGCGGCGGAGGGGGACGCGCCGGAGGAGGCGGTGGGGCCCTTCGCGGTGTTGCGGCCCGTGGAGTTGCCGTCGGGCAGGAACTTGAACAGGACGACCGCGCCGACGGTCAGCACCAGCGCGAGCACCCCGCCGATCAGCGCGGAGCGCCGGCCCGCGGGGCGGGTCACCGGGACGGGACTGGTGGCCGCGTACGGGGAACCGCCGCCGGGGGTGAACGGAGGCGCGTAGGGCTGGGGGTGAGTGGACTGCGGCCCCTGAGCCCGGGGAGGCAGGGTCGGCGCGCTGGGCGGTCCGTACTGGCCCAGGGACACCGGGGGTACGACCGGCGGGGCGGGCGCGGCGGCACCCGGGAGAGCGGCGCTCGCGTTCCGGAGCAGCTGTTCCAGCTGCTCCGCGTCGGGCCGCACGGCCGGGTCCCGGACCAACAGCCGTTCCAGTACGGGGCCCAGCGGGCCGGACCGCACCGGCGCCGGGATCGGCTCGTCGAGCACGGCGACGACGGTGGCCAGGCTGGTCGCCCGGCGCAGCGGATGAACGCCCTCCGCCGCCACGTACAGCAGCATGCCGAGAGACCACAGGTCGGAGGCGGCGAGCCCCTCCTCGCCGCGCACCCGCTCCGGCGCGATGTACTCGGGCGAGCCGATGAGCACCCCGGTGGAGGTCAGCGCGGTCGAGTCGTGCAGCGCCGCGATCCCGAAGTCGGTCAGTACGGCGGACCCGTCCGGACGCAACAGCACGTTGGCCGGTTTCACATCGCGGTGCAGCACCCCTTCGGCGTGCGCGGCCCGCAGCGCGGACAGCACGTCGAGGCCGAGCCGCAGCACCTCCGCCACCGGCATCGGCCCGGACTCCAGCCGGTCGTGCAGGGAGCCGCCCTTGACGAGCTCCATCACGATCCACGGATGTCCGTCGGAGCCCTCCGCGGGTTCCACGATGTGGTGGATCGTCACCACGTGGGGGTGCGCGAGGCGGGCGAGCGCCCGTGCCTCGCGCACCGCCCGCTCGCGCAGCTGGACGGCGAGCCCGGGTTGGGCCGCGGCGGTCGCCGGGTCCGGCGGACGCACCTCCTTGAGCGCGACGTCGCGGTGCAATGCGATGTCGCGGGCACGCCAGACCGTGCCCATGCCGCCGGCCCCCAGGGGCGCGATCAGTTCGAAGCGGCTGTCGACCAGCTGTCTGCCGGCCTCACTCGTGTCCATGGCCGGTCATCGTAGGCGCAGCCGGTGTCAACAGCGTCGCCGGTCCACGGTCACGGCGCCCTGAGCGGTGGCCACCGTGCGGTCGTAACAGCCGTGTCCCTGGTCAGCCCCGTACAGCTGGTAGCGCTCCGAGCTGGTGCCGACCGCGTGCCGCTGCTCGCGCGGGACGTTGGCCGTGTAGCTCGCGTCGCCCGTGTACCGGTCGTCCAGCCATGACCGGTCCACGCGGTGGCCGCCGCGCAGGGTGACCGTCTCGGCGCGGTCTCCGAGCGCGATGACGGTGCGCAGGCGGCCCGCCGCGCCGAGGGTGGTCTCGCCGTCCATCGTGTACGTGCGCGCGGTGCGGACGGTGGTGGGGCCGCGGGTCACGCTCTCCTCGTCGGTCCAGGTCGCGGTCAGCGCGTCCTGGTTCTCGTCCTGCGTCCAGCGGTGCACGGAGGTGTTGCGGACGGCGCGGGTGACGGTGGTGGTCACCCGGCCGTGGGAGGTGTCCAGGCGTCCCGCGACGGTCAGCCGGTGGCCGCCCTCGGTGTCGAGGCGGTGTTGCGTGGTGGGCGAACCGGGCGTCCAGTGGCTGGAGTTGCCCGGATCGCTCTCCTCGTGCCGGGTGAGGGTCCCGGTGACGACCTCCCGGTGCTCGTCCTGCCACAGCAGCAGGTTCACCGGGGTGCTCCAGCCGCTCTGGCCGGCCGGCACCCCCGCGACGGCCACCTCGATCCGGTGCGGGCGGCCGTCGTTGAGGAGGGCGGCGTAGGGGGTCAGGTCGTAGACGATCGGCTGGACGTCGAAGGCGCGGGGGGCGGGCGTGACGTACCAGAGGAAGGGGTTCGACCAGCCGCCGGTCCACACGGTCGGGAAGGGCGCGGCGATGCCCGCGAGTTGCCCGTCGACCACGATGCGGACCTCGCGGTAGGGGCCGTCGGCGGCCTTGCAGGAGTACGGGGCCGCGTCGGGGGTGGTCAAGTACCAGTACTCCTCGCAGCCGCCGCCCGAGCCGGTGGCGTACACCTCGGCGAGGAGCCGCTCGGTGTTGCGCGGGGTGGTGAGGGCGGGGGCGGTGAGCGGCAGGACGCGGTCGGGGGTGTCGGGCGCCGGGTTCCGCCCCTCGGTGGCGTAGAAGGTGAGGGTCACCTTGACGTCGATGACACCGGTGTAGGTCTCGTTGACGACGTTGCCGATGAGCATTTCGACGGGCTGGGGGCGGCTGAGCGTGTCGCGGTAGCGGGTGACGTCCTTCTCGACGGACCAGGTGATGCCGTCGGGCGAGGGCTCGGGGGTGGAGGTGCGCAGGATTTCCACGCCGCCGAGGGAGAGGTGGCCGAGGCGGTCGTACTGGCGGCCCTTGACCTTCCCGTCGAGGCGCAGGACCACCTTGGACCAGCGGGGTCCGCCGCCGACGCCGCCCCCGCAGCCGGTCGGCGGCACGTAGCTTCCCACGTAGGGGGTGAAGTCGCGGAACTGGGCCTCGGCCAGGGTCAGCTCGCAGGAGGCGGTCGCGGGCCGGGACACCGGCAGGGCGGCGGTGAGCGGGTCGTGCCAGTCGGTCCCGAACTCCGCGGGCGGCTCGGTCGCGGGGGCGGGCTGCCCCGCGCCCCCGGAGCCGGGTACGGCACCGGCGGGCACGGTGGGTCGGCCGAGGGCGGCGCCCGCGGGTCCCGCGGCGGCGGCCAGGGTGCCTGCGGCGAGCACGAGCGCGCCGAGCAGCCCCATGATCCTGTGTCGTGTCATGGCCCCGCAGTGAATCCCGCCCGGACCCGCCGGCACCAGGCCCACTGCCCTGCCCATGGCCGAATCTCGCCCCCGCCGTGCGCTACGCCGGCGCGGGCAGGACGGCGATGCCGTCGTCGTCCGCGTGGACCGCGTCGCCGGGACGGAAGGTGACGGTGCCGATGGTGATCGGGGTGTCCACCGTGCCCGCGCCCGTTTTGCCGCTCTTGCGGGGGACCGTACCCAGGGCCTTGATGCCGAGGTCGAGGCCCGCCAGGGCAACGCTGTCGCGGACCGCGCCGTTGATGATCAGGCCGGCCCAGCCGTTGCGCTGCGCCGCCCCGGCGATCAGGTCGCCGGTGAGGGCCGTGCGCAGGGAGCCGCGGCCGTCCACCACGAGGACGGCGCCCTCGCCGGGTGAATGGAGCAGCTCCCGCAGCAGGGCGTTGTCCTCGTGGCAGGAAAGCGTCCGCACCGGGCCGGCGAACAGCCTGCGCCCGCCGAACTGGCGGAAGGCGGTGGTGCAGATGAGCAGGGCCTCGCCGTGCTCGTCGTACAGATCGCTGGTGGGGACGGTGTCACGCTCATGGTGCTCTGGGCTCCTCACAGCCGGTACGTCGCACCGTGCGGCCCAGCGTAGGCCCGGCGTCAGTCGCGGGAGTTGCCGAACAGCAGCCGGTAGCCGATGAGCAGCACCAGCGAGCCGGCGATGGCGGAGCCCCAGGTGGCGGGGTCGTAGAACTCGTTCGCGATCGACTTGTCCAGGAACTTCGCGGAGAGCCAGCCGCCGGTGAAGGCGCCCGCGATGCCGATGAGGGTGGTGCCGATCAGGCCGCCGGGATCGCGTCCGGGCAGCAGAAGCTTGGCGATGGCCCCGGCGAGCAGCCCCAGGACGATCCAGCTGACGATCCCCATGCCGTGTTCACTCCGCTTCGTCGGTGCAGGTGAGTACGTGGATGCACTCTCCCGCAAGGACGCGCGTCCGACCGGTCCGGTTCTCCCGTCAGGCCGCCACCCGCTGGGTCATCGGCACCGCGGCGGCGGGCTGCGGACCGGGCTGCGGGCTCGGCTGCGGACCGGGCTGCGGGCTCGGCGCCGCGCGGGTCAGCAGCAGCACCCCGCGGGCCGCCGCCAGCGCCCCGGCCACCGCCAGCAGCAGGCCCAGCGCGCCCCCCTGCAGCCGCTCTCCCAGCAGGACCATGCCGATGGCGGCCGCGGCGAGCGGATTGGCCAGGTTCACCACGGCGAGCGGGGCGCCGAGCCCGCCCCGGTAGGCGCGCTGCGACAGCAACATCCCGCCGACCGCGAACAGCATCACCAGCAGGGCCACCGACACGACCCGGACGCTGAGCAGGGCGCCGCCCCGGCCGGCCGCCACCGCGACCGTCTGGGTCAGGGCGGAGGCCACGGCCGAGGCCAGCCCCGACGCGGTGGCGTGCCGCAGCCCCGAGCGCACGTCGCGGCGCGCGGTGAGCAGCAGGATCGCGGCGGTGGTCGCGCCCGAGACGGCGAGGGCCTCGGCGAGGGTGAGGGTGTCGTCGGGGGCCGGGCCGGAGGCCGGGAGCAGCAGCAGGCCGAGCCCGGCGACCGTGGCCAGGGTGCCCCGCCATTCGGTGGCGGCGACCCGTCGGCCGGCCCGGTGCGCCCCCAGCGGGACGGCGGCCACGAGGGTGAGCGCGCCCAGCGGCTGGACCAGGGTCAGCGGCCCGTACCGCAGGGCGGCGGCGTGCAGCAGCGCTGCGGCGGCGTTGAGCCCGGCGGACCACCACCAGGCGCCGTTTCCGAGCAGGTCCCGGGCACTGCGGGCCACGGCGGCGCGGGCCAGCCGCTCCTGGGCCACGGCCGCGGCCGCGTAGGCCACCGCGGAGGCGAGGCAGAGCAGGACGGCGAGGAGGGGGGCGTTCACCGGCCCACCCCCGCGGCCGCGGCCCTGGCCCCGGTCTCCCCGGCCCCGGCAGCGGCCCTGGCCCCGGCCCCGACGGGCCCCGCCTCCGCCCCGGCTCCGGCAGCGGCGGCGGCCCCGGTCCCGGCAGCGGGCCGCGCCCGGGGCAGGTGGCGTACGACCGGCACGGACCGGGACGCGGTACGGGCGACCGGGCGCGGCACCAGCAGCAGCGCCGCCCCGAGCAGCACGGTGGCGACGATGGCGTCGAGCCAGTAGTGGTTGGCCGTACCGACGATCACGAGCAGGGTCACCAGCGGATGCAGCAGCCACAGGGTTCGCAGGCGGGAGGTGGTGGCGGCCATCATGCCGAGCGCCAGCATCAGGGCCCAGCCGAAGTGCAGCGAGGGCATCGCGGCGAACTGGTTGGCCATGGTGTCGGCGGCGGGCGCGGCCCGGTAGACGGCGGGCCCGTAGACCTGCGCCGTGTCCACCAGGTGTGCGGCGGCGAGCATCCGCGGCGGCGCGAGCGGGAAGGCGAGGTGCAGCACGAGGGCGGCGCCGGTCAGGACGGCCAGCACGCGGCGGACCCACAGGTAGTGGCCGGGTCTGCGCAGGTACAGCCAGACCAGGAAGACCACGGTGGCGGGGAAGTGCACCGCCGCGTAGTACGTGTTCGCGGTGTGGACGAGCAGGTCCCCGCCGGCCCCGGGGGCCGCCTCGCCGCCGTGTAGCAGCAGGCGCTGGACCACGCCCTCGCCCGGCAGGTGCAGGGCGCGCTCGGCGTCCCAGATCCGGGCGGCGTTGCGGAAGGCCTCGTCCGTGCGGTCGGTGGCCAGCAGCCGGCCGGCCTTGTAGACGGCGAACAGGCCCGCGACGAGGAGCAGCTCGCGTATGAGGCGGCGCCGCTGCCCGGTGCCCGGGCCGGCGGCGGGCCCGTCGGGTGTCGTGTGGGAGGTCATTCCCCCGGTCTCTCTTCCTGTACTCGCGCTGTACTCGCGCGCCGCTCGTCAGGCCGATGGGGCACCGGTGCACGGCGGCCGGTTCCGGCCACCCGCTCCATCGACACGCCAGTGTATCGATACATTCGCGTATCGATACGCGGGTGTACCGATACGTTGCCGTTTCCCGTACACTTTTTGCAGGAACCCGCCTCAACCCGCCGCGGACCCCCCGAGGAGAACCGCCCGCCATGACGTCGACGCCGCCCGCCGCGCGCCGCTCCAAGATCACCCCGGAACGGGTGCAGGAGTTCTACGACGCCGTCCTGGATCAGCTGCGTGAGCACGGGTACGAGGCGTTGACCATGGAAGGCGTGGCCGCCCGGGCCTGTTGCGGGAAATCCACGCTCTACCGGCAGTGGAAGACCAAGCCGCAGCTCGTGGCGGCCGCCCTGCGCGCGAACCGGCAGGGCACGCTCGTCGCCGTGGACACCGGGACGCTCGCCGGAGACCTGCGCGAGGCCGCCCGGATCGCGGCGGGCAACTCGGGCCGCGACACCCGGCTCACCGAGGCCCTCGCCCACGCGGTGCTGAGCGACAAGGAACTGCAGGCGGCGCTGCGCGAGGCCCTGATCGAGCCCGAACTGGCCGCGTTCGACGCGATGGTGGCCCGGGCGGTGGAGCGCGGCGAGATCGCCCCGGACCACCCGGCCGTGGAGTTCCTCCCGGCCCAGCTGATGGGCGTCCTGCGGATCCGGCCGGTGCTGGAGGGGCGGTACGCCGACGCCGACTACCTGGTCCGCTTCGTGGAGGCGGCCCTGCTCCCCGCCCTGGGCCTGGCCCCGCTCCTGGCCCCGGAGCCGGCCGTCACCCCGGAGCCGACCGTGACCCCGGACCCCGGCCGGACTCCGACCCCCTGAACCGGCGGGCCGCCGTCACCGATGACCGGACGGCGGCCCGCCCGCGCTGCCTCGTGGGGACGGCGGCAGCGCGCCACCCGGACGGGGTGGCGGCCGCTCACTCGACGAGGGAGCGGCCGCCGCCCGGTCTGAGCGGCCCCGGCCGCATCCCGACCCGTCCCATTCCCCTTGGCCGGCGCCGCCGTCAGGGACGGGCGGCCCCCATGATCCGGACGAACTCCCCCGGATCGGCGTCGAATCCCCGCACGGCCGCGTCCAGCGACCAGCCGCCCGCAGCGTCCCGCATGAACTGCGCGACGGTGGCGGCGGTGGCGGTCGGCACGCCCGCGAAATCGCCCACGGCGAGATCCGTGTAGCCCTCGCGGATCCGGATCCCCGTGCCGCCTATGGCGGCGAAGGTCTTCGTCCGGGCGCCGCGCGGGCCGGTGTCCTGGATCACCACGCCCACCACCACGCGCGCCAGCTCCGGTGCCATCCGGTTCAGTTCGAGGGTCATCACCTCGTCGTAGCCGAAGCCCTGACCGGTCTGGCTGTCCCGGTTCAAGGTGATCGTGCCGTCCGGGGACCGGCTGCCGAAGTGCACGAGGTGGGCGGGCTCCCCGTGGGGGTCCGCCGCGGTGTAGACCGCGGCGATGATGTCCAGGTCGTGCGCCGGCGTGCCCGCGGGGCTCGGATCCCACCGCAGTGCGATCTCCACCTTGGCCAGGCTCTTGCGCACCCCGCTCACCGAATCGCTCACCGAACTGCTCACCGAACTCCCCCTCCGCTTGCCGGGTGTTGCCCGGCCATGCTGTCATGCGGCGGCCGCGGCGGCCCGTACCACCGTACGTTCCCGGCCAGTTCGGCAGCGGGCGGTCGAGGGGGCCGTCACTGTCCCGGGGCCACCCGTACGGTCTCCACCCAGGCCGGCGGCTGCGGCGCACCGGCCCCGATCAGCGCGGCGATCAGCCGGCAGGACGGGCTCTCGTCCGGCCACGGCGTGTATCCGTCGGTCAGCACGACGACGATGTTCGGCCGGTCGGGCATGGCCAGCGCGGCGCGGATCCCGACCCGCATGTCGGTGCCGCCGCCCCCGGCCAGGGTGACCTGCTCGGTGCTCGTCACCCGGTTCACGGTGTGCACGTCCGCATCGCAGGCCAGGACCGCGACCCGGTTGCCCCGGACCCCCACCTCGCGCAGCACTCCGGTCACCTCGCCGAGCGCGGCGGCGAGTTCCTCCTCGCCCATCGAGCCCGAGGTGTCGATGACGACGGCGACCCGCGGCAGCGGCCGGCGCAGGCTGGGCAGCACCACCCGGCCGCCGAGGGCGGGGGTGCGGCGCGAGGGACGGCGGTACGTGTAGTCCACCGCGCCGCCCGCCCACGCGGCGGCCTCCCGTACGGCACCGGACAGCGCGCGGCGCCAGTCGACGGTGGGCTCCAGCAGTTCCCGGGCCCAGCGCTGCCAGCCCTCCGGGAGGCTGCCCCGGGTGCGCTGGTGGGCCCGCATCGCCTGGGCCGTCTGGCGGCGCAGCGCCTCCGCCTCGACCGGGCCGATCCGGGCGGGTGCCGCGCCTTCGCCCAGGTCCCAGGGCATCGGCGTCCCGTGGGCGCCCGAACCGCACTCCGCCACGTGCGGCGGGGAGGGCGGAACCGCCGGCAGGTACGACTCGAACATCCCCCCGGTGGGCAGGCCGAAGAGCCTCGGCTCCATCCGGCCCTCGGGCAGTGCCAAGCCGTCGGCCAGGAGGTCGTCGTTGATCTCGCAGTCCTGGGCGATGTTGATCCGCTGCCGGTCGCCCTGGTCGGCGGCCGGCAGCCGGTCCGCCCTGCCGTGGTGGTCGCGCAGCAGGTGGGCCACCTCGTGGATCCACACCCCGGCCAGCTCCGGCACGGGCGTCGCGTCGACGAAGGCGGGCGCGACGTAGCAGCGCCAGTGCCGGTCCACGCCCATCGTGGGGATCGCGGCCGAGGGGACGACGGTGAGCGCGTACAGGGCGGAGGCCAGGTACGGCCGCGCCTCGGCCGCCTTGAACCGGGCGGCGAGCAGTTTCGCCCGGTCCAGCCGGGCGTGCGCCACGCCTTCCGGGTCCTCCTGGGGCAGGCCGTTCGCCGACACGGTCATGCGCCGGTCAGCCGCCGCCCGGCAGCGCGCCGGAGAGCTGGAGCAGTTCGATGAACGCGTCGATACCGGCGGGCACGGGCCAGTCCAGGTCCCGCATCGCCGCGAGGTCGGTGGCGGCCCGCGCGGCCACGTCGGGCACGCCGGCGTCCACGGCCTTGGCGAGTACGGCCCAACCGGCCTCCCAGCGGGGACGGGTCGGCTCGGCCTGGACGGCCGCCACCACGGCGATGAGGAAGGCCAGCTGGCGGTCACCGCGTTCGGGCAGCGCGAAGGCGTCCGGGTCGGCCAGGACCCGGTCGGGGTCGGGTAGGTCCAGGTGCTCCATGTACGAGAGCAGCTCGATCCCGGCGGCTTCCCCGACGGCGCCGGTCAGCGCCGCGGCCAGGGCCTCCCGGCCCGCGCCGGTCGCGTACCCGGTGGCCAGCAGGCGCAGCGCCATCTCCCAGGTGCGCGGGGAGGGCCATGCACGGCCGCGACCCTCGGCCTCGTCGGGCATGTGGTGGACGAGCCCGGGGCGGGCGGTGAGGAAGCCGGAGATGACGCCGCGGGCCCGTGCCACGGCTCCGGGGACCCGGGCGGGGTCGACCGCGGGGAGGGCCACCTCCGGCCAGGTGCCGGCCATGCCGCGGGCCACGGTGCGCGGGTCGTGGGTCCAGTCGAGGTGGACGAAGCGGTTGGCGAGCGGCGGGCTGAGGTGCCAGCCGTCCGCCGCGCTGGAGGGCGGGTTGGCGGCGGCCACGATCCGGACCGGCTCCGGCAGGACGAGGCTGCCGACCCGGCGTTCCAGGACCACGCGCAGCAGGGCCGCCTGCACGGCCGGCGGAGCGGAGGACAGCTCGTCGAAGAACAGCAGTCCGTGGCCGGTGCGGGCCAGGCGTACCGCCCAGTCCGGCGGGGCCATGGGGACGCCGGTGGTGGCGGGGTCGTCGCCGACGACGGGCAGCCCCGCGAAGTCCGAGGGCTCGTGGACGCTCGCGATGACCGTCTCCAGCCCGACGCCGAGAGCGGTGGCGAGCCGGTCCATGCCCGCGGACTTCCCGATGCCCGGCTCGCCCCACAGCAGCACCGGCTGATTGGACGTCACGGCCAGGGCCAGTGCCTCCAGTTGGGGGTTGGAGGCGGGTTCGGTGCGGGTGGCGCGAAGCCGGGCGCCCAGGGCGTCGGCGGCCGCGAGGGCCGGCGGCGGCGTGCTCATGCGTCTTCTCTCTCGTCGGCTCAGTGGCCTTCGGCCATGTAGTCGTCGAACCACTCGGAGCCGATGCCGGGGAACTCCTCCTCGACGCGGCTGCGCAGGAAGTCGAGGTCGGTGCGCTTGAACTGGCGGATCAGCTGGGCGAGCGACAGTTCCTGGTCGTCGACGACGTCGATGCGGGACCCGGCGGCCAGGAGCGCGCGGACGAGCCCGGCCGACCCCCCGTACCGGACGGCCGCCAGCAGGGGGGTGAGGCCCGTCTTGGAGCGGGCTTCGAGGTCCAGGCCGGCCGCCAGCAGCCGGGGCATCAGGACTTCGTGGTCGAGGAGGTGGAGCACGTGCAGCAGCGTGTACCCGCGGGCGTCGCGGACGTGGGGGTCGGTGCCCGCGTCGAGCAGCACGGTGACACCCGGGGTATCGCCGTGCTGGACCCGCAGGAACAGGTCCCGCCGCTCGTCCCGCAGGGCGCGCGGCAGCCGCCCCTCGCCGCTGGTCCAGGACTGCTGGACGGCGAAGCAGCCGGCCACCGCGCCGCCGAACGCCCGCATGGCCCGCTCGCGCTGCTGCTCCTCCGCGCTGTGCGGGAGCAGGTCGAGTACGCCGCCCTGGGAGCGGACCTCGTGCCATGCGCCGCGGCAGCGCACCCGTACGGCCTTCGGTTCGGGCGGCTCGGGCGGTCCCGCCGCGGGAGCGGCCTGCGGGAAGAGGGCGGCGCAGACGAGGGGGTGCAGTTCGGCGGGGGTGATCCGGCCGGTGCGCAGGAGTTCCAGGTCGGGTGAGCGCTGCCAGGCGTACTGCGGCAGCCGGGGAACCCCCTCGTGGCCGCGGTTCTCGCCGACCCGGATGCGCAGCCGGGCGTCCGCGCCGGTGCCGGCCGGCTCCAGCAGGAACGGGTGGCCGTGGGGGATCCGGAAGGTGTCCCCCGCTCCGGCCGCCGTGAGGCGCCGTACCTCGGCCACCAGTCGGGCCAGGTCGATGCGGGCGCCCGCGAGGACCCGCTCCGGATCGAGGGGCCGGCCGTACGTCGGGGGCTTGGGCACGGTCAGGTCACGTTCCAGCCCGGCGGCTGCGTAGGCCTCTGCGGCGCGGCCGCCCTGGTGCAGGAGGGCGACCCATTCGGTGTGTCCGGCCGGGTCGGCTCCGCCCGGGTCGGCGGCGGGCAGCTCGTCCGGGCCGAGCGCGGTCCCGTCCGGGCGGAGGAACGGCAGCCGGCCCGGGAGGCCGCCGAGGAGCTCGGGCAGTGCGGCGGTGTGCCGGGCGTCCCACAGGGGGCGGGCCGCGGTCCAGTCCTCGCCCAGGAAAGCCACCGCGTAGGGATGGTCCGGGTGGACGAGGTCCGGGGCGGTGAGCGGGGCGCAGTGCAGCCGGAGCCGCTGGGGGCCCTCCATCATCGGGCCGGTGGTGACGGACAGGACGGGGGCTTCGGCGGAGGTGCCGTAGCGCGCCAGCAGGACGCGTACGTCCGGCTTGAGGGTGGTGCGGCCGCCCAGCAGGCGGGGCAGGTGCCAGCGCAGCAGGTCGGGTGCGAGGTGGCACAGGTCCGCCTCGACCGCTTCGGCGACCGGGGCCCCGTGGCGGGCCGCGACTCCGGGCAGGTCGAAGGCGACGTCGACGGCGGCCGCCGCGCAGGCGGCCCGCCAGTCGCCGGCCATGCGGTGCTCGGTGGCGCGGCGGATCATCCAGCCGGGTACCGCGTGGCGGCGGATCCGCTGCCAGAGCGGGCCGTCCTCGGGGAGGAGGCCCCCGGGCGGTGTGGTGGCCGCGCTCATCGGTACACGCTCGTGATTGCGGCGAGGTCGGGGTGGGCCGGCCGGGCGGGCCGCAGCCGGGTGGTGAAGGAACGCTTCACCTTGCGGGGCAGGCCGGGACCGAGGCCGACGTACTCCAGCGGGGAGCGGTCGGGCACGGCGGCCAGCAGGCCCTTCGCGCCGCGCCCGGTGAGCCCGGTGTGGCGCAGCTCCAGGCGCCGCAGCGGGCTGCCGGGGAGGGCGGCGGCGAGGGCGTACGCCCCCTCGTCGCCGGTGGTGTTGCCGGCGGAGCCGAGGATGCGCTCGGACATCGCCCGCCCCAGGTCGAGGGCTTCGATGCCGCCGAGCGCGTCGGCGAGGGCGCGGGCGCCGGCGGGGCCGATGCCGTTGCCGCCGAGTCCGAGGCGGACCGGCCGCGCAGGGTCGGATGCCGCGGCCTCGGCCAGGACGGCGGCGCCCTCGTCGCCGAGGTGGTTGGCGGGGAGGTACAGCTCGCGCACCCCGGCTTCCCGGATGAGGGCGGCGAGCAGCGGCGCGGCCTGGGCGGTGAGGCCGTTGCCGCCGAGGAAGAGCCGTTCGAGCGGGGTCCCGCGCTCGCGGAGGGCGTCGAGGAGGAGGCGTACTCCCCCGGCTTCGATGCCGGTGTTGACCAGGTCGAGGGTGCGCAGGGTGCGGTTGCGGCGCAGCAGCGCGGCGAGCGTGCGGGCGCCGTCCTCGCGCAGCGGGTTCCGCTTGAGCCACAGGGCCCGGACGGTGGTGTCGTCCGCGAGGACACCGGCGAGCGCCGCCACCCCCTCGGGGCCGATGCGGTTGCAGCCGAGGTAGAGGGTGTGCAGCCCGTGACCGGCCGGGGTTCCGGCGTCCGGTCCTCCCGACTGCCCCTCGCGGAGGGCGTCCGCGAGGGTGCGGGCGCCCTCGTCGCCGATGGAGTTGGTGCCGAGGAGGAGGTGCCGGGCGAGCGGGGAGTGGGCGGCCGCGGACACGACGCGGGCCGCGCCGGCGGGCCCGAGGCCCTGCTTGCACAGGTCGACGCGGCCGTCCGCACGGAGGGTCCCGACGGGGAATGCCTCGTCCGCCTCGACGGCGCCGCCCGCGGCGAGGCGGGCGAGCAGCGGGTCGAGTCCCGCGGGGTCGGCGAGCGGCAGGTCGGGGTGCTCGATCGCGGGGCACCGTACGGGTGTCGGCTGTGTCATCACCACTCCACCGGTTCTTCGCCGGTGACCGGCGTCCACAACGACATGACGACCTCACGAACACGTGAAGAAGGCGCAAGACCGGTCGGATTCGAACCGACGTCCTCCAGCTCGATGCGTGGGCGCGACGACCTCTGCGCTACGGCCTTGCTGGCGGAGATCATACCGCCTCGCCGACCGAACTCGATCACCAGTTTGAAATGCCATCCGGCCGCTGCCGGACCGCCATCAGCCCCCTCCTGTACCGATGCGCCCGGCCTCGGGGCGTTTCCGAGCGGCGCGATCCGGCCGGCGCCCGCCGGAGACGGTAATGCCCGCATGTGGGGGATTCGTACGCTTCACCGATGAGAAGGGTGTTTCCACCCCATTCGCACCGAACCTTCCGGCGCAGCAGCCCCCTTCATCCCGTTCGAGCCCGAATCCACCGGAGAAATACCGGTCGAGCCGGATCGTTACCTCAAGTTTTGCTCAGATCCAGTGACATGCCGCGTGCCACCTTCCTAGCTTCCTCGTACACGCGTCTCGACGCTTCTCACGTCCCCGCGGCTCCACGCGTACCGGCGATCCCGTCTACGCGTCCCGCGACCCCAGGAAAGAGTGCAGCAATGAAGGTTCCCAAGGCCGGTGCTTTGGCCGCAGTGATCGGCCTCGCCCTGACCGCCTCCGGCTGCGGCGGCGACGACGGCCCCCAGGGGAACCTCTCCATCGGCATCAAGTTCGACCAGCCGGGCGTCGGCCTGCGCGAGGCGGGGGGCACCTTCTCCGGCTTCGACGTGGACGTCTCCACGTACATCGCCAAGGAGCTGGGCTACAAGCCGGAGAACATCGAGTTCAAGCGCGTCGACAGCTCCGACCGCGAGCTGCTGCTCCAGTACAACGAGGTCAAGTTCGTCGCGGCGAGCTACTCGATCAACGACAAGCGCAAGGAGAAGGTCGACTTCGCCGGCCCCTACTTCCTCGCGCACCAGGACTTGATGGTCCGGGCCGGTGACACGTCGATCACCAAGCCCGAGGACCTCAACAACAAGAACCTGTGCTCGGTCACCGGCTCCACCTCGGCCGAGAACATCAAGAGCAAGCTGGCCCCCAAGGCGAGCCTCATGGAGCTCGAAAGCTACTCGGAGTGCGTCTTCGCCCTCGCCGACGGCCGCGTCGACGCCATGACCACGGACAACTCCATCCTGGCCGGGTACGCCGCCCAGAAGGAGAACACCGGCAAGTTCAAGCTGATCGGGCTGAGCCTGAGCAACGAGAACTACGGCATCGGCCTCAAGAAGGGCAACAAGGAGCTCCAGGGCAAGATCAATGCCGCCCTCAAGAAGATGGTCGAGGACGGCTCCTGGGACGCGGCGGTGAAGAAGAACTTCGGTTCGGCCAACTACAAGAGCGAGCCGGCTCCGCCGATCACATCGGGCAACTGACGATCGCCGACGCGGTGGCCGGGTCCGACCAGTCGGCGTCGAAGGCCGCGTTGACGACGTAGAGGCGTCCGCCGTGGACCGCGGCCGTCGTCGGCTCGTCGAAGCGCGGGTCGGTGATCTGCTTGACGAACGCGGCCCGGCGCCCGTCCGCGCTGAGCGTGAACACGTCGATGGCGTAAGTCCAGTTGCGTACGACGTACAGGGTGCGGCCGTGCAGGACGAGTCCGTCGCCGTTGCCGACCGCCCCGCCGTCGAGCGGGATCCGGGCGGCGGCGCCGGTGCGCGGGTCGACGCGGAACAGCGCCTGGGCGTTGTCGTTGACCACCACGAGGGCCCGGCCGTCCGGAGTGCGCTCGATGCCGTTGGAGCCCCAGACCTGGCCACCGGACGGGGTGGGCAGCCATTCACCGCCCAGCGGCAGCGGGCGCGGCGTCGCGCCGGCGCCCGGAGGCAGGAAGTACAGGGCGTCGTTGAAGGAGTCGGTGAACCAGGCCCCGCCGCAGCCGATGACCACGTCGTTGACGAAGGCGGTGCCGGTCGCCGCCTGGTGGGTGGCGAGGATCCGGCCGTCGGCGGCCCGTACGACGCGGATCTCGCCGCTGTCGCCGCCCGCGACGAGCAGTCTCCCGTACCCGTCGAGCTTGAGGCCGACCGCCATCGGGCCCGTTCCGCGCACGAGGATCCGGCCCCTCCCCGTGGCGAGATCCGCGCGGTAGATCGACCCGTCCAGCAGCGATCCCGTGTAGGCGGTGCCGCCGGGTGAGACGGTGATGCCTTCCGGCTGGAAGCCGGGAGGTGTGGCGATGATGTCCGGGCGGCCGCCGGCGGCCGCGGTCCCGGCGCCGGTCCGGTCCTGGGCCCGGGCGGGCGGGGCGAACGGGGCGAGCGGCCCCGCGACGGCCGCGCCGCCGAGCGCTGCGGCCGCGCCGAGGAGGAACCTGCGCCGACCCAACCGTATGGCCATGTGATGTCCTTTCAACTGCCTTGAAAACAGCGGTGGTTGCTGCTTCACGGACTGACCCCGCAACCTCAGCACATCACTGCCGTCCGGAAAAGGGATCCCGAGGGGCAGAATCCGGACTCCTGAAACATGGCGTTTACCTGTTGGGCACATGA
Source organism: Streptomyces sp. NPDC044571 (assembly GCF_040647115.1). Classification (NCBI taxonomy): domain Bacteria; kingdom Bacillati; phylum Actinomycetota; class Actinomycetes; order Kitasatosporales; family Streptomycetaceae; genus Streptomyces; species Streptomyces sp. NPDC044571. The sequence goes on along the minus strand of NZ_JBEZBN010000004.1, from coordinate 64,006 downwards.
CAATGTGAGCCTCGCTCTGCCACCTGATGCCCCGCCAACTGGACCGGCGGGGGCGGTGTACGTGAAGAGGTGCCCCCACACCATGAGACTTTTCCGCCACACACCCTGGGCAGCCGGGCTCGCCGCCGGCGCCCTCCTGCTCGTGCCTGCCACCGCGTCGGCCGGCTCGCAGCGTTCGGCGACTCCCCACGCCGACGCCGCGGCCGCGGTCACCACCGCCACCACCGTGGACGCGTACTACGCCACGGCCGAGGGTAAGACCGGTGCCGCGCTGAAGACCGCGCTCCACGACATCATCAAGAACCAGTCCAAGGTCACCTACGACGGCGTGTGGAACGCGCTGAAGGTGACCGACCAGGACCCGGCGAACCCGAACAACGTCATCCTGGTCTACTCCGGCCGCTCGCAGTCCAAGACCACCAACGGCGGCGGTGTCAACGACTGGAACCGCGAGCACGTCTGGGCCAAGAGCCACGGCGACTTCGGCACCGTCACGGGCCCCGGTACCGACCTGCACCACCTGCGCCCCGAGGACGTCACGGTCAACAGCACGCGCGGCAACAAGGACTTCGACATGGGCGGCAGCGCGGTCGCCGAGGCCCCCGGCAGCTACACCGACGCCGACTCCTTCGAGCCGCGCGACGCGGTCAAGGGCGATGTCGCGCGCATGCTGCTCTACATGGCCGTCCGCTACGAGGGCGAGGACGGCTTCCCGAACCTGGAGATGAACGACCGGGTCAACAACGGCACGGCCCCCTACTTCGGCCGGCTCGCCCTGCTCAAGCAGTGGAACCAGCAGGACCCGCCGGACGCCTTCGAGCAGCGCCGCAACCAGGTCATATTCGACACGTTCCAGCACAACCGGAACCCGTTCATCGACCATCCGGAGTGGGTCAACTCCATCTGGTGACCCCCACCCCGCCCGGGATTGGCCCGCTCCCGGGCGGGTATGCGCAGGTCAGAGCTGCTGTCCGCGCCCGGCGGCGGCAGCAAGTGGAGGTTGCCATGGACGGAGGGGGACTGTCCGACCGCGAGCGGCACGCGCTGTCCGCGATCGAGGCCCAACTCAAGGCCGACCGTTCGCTCGACCGGATCCTTCGCTCTGCACACCTGCGTCACCGCATGCTGGCGGCCTGTGGGCTCGCCGCGGTGACGCTGGCGCTGCTGATCGCCGCTTCGGTCACCGTCTCACTGCCGCTGATCTGGGCTTTCGCCGGCGCCTGGGTGCTCACCGTGATCACGGCCCTCCCGCTGGCCGCCCAGTGGGTCCGGCGCCGGTGGCAACGCCGCGACCGGACCGGAACGGGTACGACGAGTACCCCTGCGTGAACAGGAATCCCGTGAACAGGATCCGGGGGCCGGGCCGGTTCAGCCGCCCGGTCCCCGGAGCCGGTCCGCGAGGGCCTTGAACTCGACCCAAGCGGGCTTCGGTGTCCGCGCGTCCCACACCTTCTGCGACAGCGCGGCCAGCGGCAGCCGTATCCCCTCGGCCACCTGGGCCGGGGTCTGCGCGCCGGACAGGTCGCACCAGACGGCGAGGCGCGCGCCCAGCACCTGGCCCCCGTAGCCCGCCGGCACCGCGGTCGTGCCGCGCAGCACCAGCGGGGTCCACTGCTCGTAGATCCGCCGACCGGTCGGATAGGCGAACTGGTTGGGCTCGCCGAGCACGTAGTAGAGGAACTCGTCGTTGAGGTTGACGATCCTGCGCCCCTGCCGCAGGTACTCCAGCGGAGGCCGGGCCCCGTTCTCCTTGCCCGTCCAGTACTCCGCCTGGATGTCCTTGGCGGCCTGGACGACGCCCCCGGCGAAGAACCCGTCGTTCCACGCCTTGGGTGCCTTGCCCGCCGGACGCACCACGGCGGCCCGGTCGTTCACCCAGCCCGTCGCCAGGTCCTGCACCCGGGCGGAGGCACCGTAGCGCTGCTGCGCGGCCCGCGCGAGCTGCGGGAAGGAGGCCTGCGGGTTCTTGTACACGAGGGCCTGGTACTCGTCGGCGCCCAGGTGCCAGTACCCGCCGGGGAACAGCGGCAGGTACTCGCGCAGCAGTTCGTCGACGAGCTTGGCGGCCGCGGGGTTCGATATGTCCACGGCGCCCTTCACCACCCTGCCCTGGACGTCGCGCAACTGCAGCCCGGGGTGGGCGCGCAGCACCGCGCCGAGGTGGCCGGGCGAGTCGATCTCGGGGACGACGGTGATGTGCAGGCGGGCGGCGAGCGCGGTGATCCTGCGCACCTCGGCCTTGCTGAGGTGCGGGGTGGAGACGATCTCGGGGTGGGTGTCGGACTCGATCCGGAAGGCCTGGTCGTCGGAGAAGTGCAGGCCGAGCTGGTTGAGCTTGAGGTCGGCGAGCTCGTGCAGCCGGTCCTCTATCCAGCCGGGCGTGAAGTACTTGCGCGCGATGTCGAGGTTGAGGCCGCGCTGGGGTTTGGCCGGTGCGTCGCGCACGGTCCCCTCCGGGGCCGAACCGCCCGACTTCACCTCCTGTTTGAGGGTGCGGGTGCCGTAGAAGACCCCGGCCTCGTCGGGGCCGGTGACGCGCACCCGGCCGTCGCGCACGGTGAGGTTGTACGACTCGGGGGTCCCGGAGCCCTTCGAACCCAGGGCGAGTTCGACGTCCCCGCGGTTCACGGTCGCGGACTCGGTGTATCCCAGGTGCAGTTCGCCCGCGAGCAGCCTGCCCTCGTCGGCCAGGGCCTTGCCGTCGGCCGGTGCCACGACAACCCGGGCGCCCGCGGCGGGCTTCCAGCCGGGGCCGCGGGCCGGCGTGTGCTCCCGTACGGCCGGAATGGTGCGGGGGGCGGCGGACAGGGGGTACGACGGGGTCGGCTCGGGGTTGGGCGAAGCGCTGGGAGCCGTGGTGGCCGCCGCGGTGGCGGGGGCCGGGGAGGCCGCACCCGGCGCGCGGTCCTCGCGGGCGGTGGCGCATCCGGGGACGGCAAGGGAGACCAGCGCGGCTGCCGTGGCCGTCGCGATGGCGTGGACCCTCCTGTACTGCCTGGAATTCCGCATCATGCACCCGTGTCCCCCGTACCAACGTGGCACGGGGGACGCGGGCGCGCGACCGGGGGCGTCAGGCCAGGGCGGTCAGGGCGGCGGCGGCGAAGGCGTGGTCCTGCTCGGGTGCTCCGCCGCCGACGCCGATCGCGCCGATCAGCCGGCCTTCGCGGTGCACGGGGAGCCCGCCCGCGATGAACAGCAGCGGCCGGTCGAGGGCCGTGGGCAGGGTGTGGAAGGGCCCGCCCGGCTGGACGGCCTGGACGAGGTCGGCGGTCGGGGTGTTCAGCTGGAGGGCGGTGAAGGCCTTGCGGGTGCTGGTCTCGCCGGAGACCAGCACGGCCCTGTCGTCCCGGCGGAAGGCGAGCAGGTGGCCGCCCGCGTCGAGGACGGTGACGCTGACCGTGGCCCCGGCCTGCTCGGCGGCGTCGCGGGCGGCGGCGACGAGCAGTTCGGCGTCCTCGGTGGTCAGCGGGGCGACGGCGGTGCGGGGGGCGGTGGTGCGGGGCGCGGCGGTGGCCATGCGGGGTGCTCCAGGGTCTGCGGACGTACGACGGGTCGTGGATCAGTGGTGGACGGCGACGGGGGCGGGGGCGGCCCCGGCGGAGGCGGCGATGCGGCCGGGGCGGGAGGAGGCCGTACGCCGCTCCAGGGCGCCGGAGACGAGGGCGAGGGCCAGCGCGGAGGCGGCCAGCGCGGCGCCGACCCAGTTCGGGGCGGTCCAGCCGAGCCCGGCGGCGATGACCAGCCCGCCGAGCCAGGCGGCGAGCGCGTTGCCGAGGTTGAAGGCGCCGATGTTGACGGCGGACGCGAGGGTCGGGGCGCCGGCGGCCTGGTCGAGGACCCGCTTCTGCAGCGGCGGTACGGTCGCGAAGCCGAGCGCCCCGATGAGGACGACGGTGATCGCGGCGCCGGCCTTGGTGTGGGCGGTGACCGTGAAGACGGCCAGGACGACGGCGAGGGCGCCGAGGGACACGTACAGCATCGGCATCAGCGCCCGGTCGGCGAACCGGCCGCCGACGAGGTTGCCGCCCACCATGCCCAGGCCGAAGAGGACGAGGAGCCAGGTGACGGAGGTGCCGGCGAAACCGGCCACGTTCGTCATCATGGGCGTGATGTAGGTGATCGCGGCGAAGACGCCGCCGAAGCCGAGCACGGTCATCGCCATCGCGAGCAGCACCTGCACGTTGCGGAAGGCGGCCAGCTCGTGGCGGAGCCGGACGCCCTCGGGGCGGGGGAGCTCGGGCACCAGCCGGGCGATGCCGAGCAGGCCGAGGACGCCCAGGGCGGCGACGATCAGGAAGGTGACGCGCCAGCCGAGGGTCTGGCCGACCAGGGTGCCGAGGGGGACGCCGACCACGTTGGCCACGGTCAGGCCGGTGAACATCATCGCGATCGCGCCCGCCTTCTTCTCGGGGGTGACGAGCTCCGCGGCGACGACCGAGCCGATGCCGAAGAAGGCGCCGTGGGCGAGGGAGGCGACGACGCGGCCAGCGAGCATCACGCCGAAGGCCGGGGCGAGCGCGGAGAGCACGTTGCCGACGACGAAGAGGCCCATGAGCAGCATCAGCATGCCCTTGCGCGGGATGCGTGTGCCGAGGACGGTCATCAGCGGGGCGCCGAGCACGACGCCGAGGGCGTAGCCGGTGACCAGCAGGCCGGCGGTGGGGATGGAGACGCCGTAGTCGCCGGCGACCTCCGGGAGCAGGCCCATGATCACGAATTCGGTGGTGCCGATCCCGAAGGCCCCGATGGCGAGGGCGAGCAGTGCGAGAGGCATGAGGGGAGGTGCCCTTCAGGGGAGGTGGGGGTGTCGCAGGGCATGGATCTTGTCTACGCCGCTTACGTGCGTCCACATTAATTGCAGACGCGGGATGTTTGCAACCGCGGGCTATTGCGGAGGTGTCCTATCCTGGGGTCATGGGGTCACGAAGACGCCCCTGAAGACGCTCCCGAGGAGGAGTCCATGACGGCGACGGACAGTGCGCTCACCGCCCTTTCCCAGGGCTGGTGCGCCCTCTCGCTGCTCCACGGGCGGATCGAGGCGCACATCGAGCGGGCCCTGCAGGCCGGCCACGGACTGAGCGTGCGGGAGTACTCCTTGCTGGACGTCCTGAGCCGCCAGCACAGCGGCCCCGGCGGCCACCTGCGAATGCACCAGGTCGCCGACTCAGTGGTGCTCAGCCAGAGCGCGACCACCCGCCTCGTCAGCCGGCTGGAGGACCGCGGCCTGCTGAACCGCTACATCTGCGACACCGACCGCCGGGGCATCTACACCGACGTGAGCGAAGCAGGCCTGGCCCTGCTGGCCGCCGCCCGACCGACCAACGACACCGCCCTGCGCGAGGCGCTGGACGAGGCTGCACAGAACCCGGAGCTCGCCCCCCTGGTCGCGGCGGTGGAAAACACCCGCCCCACGACGCCGTAGGGACCGCCCGACGAATCCTGGCCAAACACCCCCGGCCCTTCCTCCCTCACCCCCGGGAGGGACTGGCGCTGGGCGGGGACGACGGCTGGGGCTGCGGGGGTGAAGAGACCGGCGCCGACGGGGTCAGGGAGCGCGAAGGGGACTTCGGGCCGGAGGGCGTCGGGGCGGGGCTGCGGGGCGGGGTGGAGGAGGTCCGGGGCGTCGACGGGCGCGGCGTGGACGGCTCCGGAGAGGCGTGCGGGGCGCCTGGCTCCGACGTACGGGGGGACGCCGGGATCTCGGGCGGCGAGGCCGGCGGCACGGGCCGCGGCGGCGCCTGCTCCGGCCCCAGGACGAGGTAGCACGCCACGGCGGCCGCAGCCGCCGCGAGTCCCGCGAGCGGCAAGGCGAAGCGCCGCAGCCACACCCCGCCCGCCGACCGGTCCCGCGCGTGCGCTCCCGGCGGATCCGCGGGGCGCAGGTCGCGGTGGGTGATCTCGTCCGCGCGGGCGTCGAGGGCCTGGCGCAGCCTGCGCTCGACGGCGCTTTCGGCCTGCGTCATATCCGTCCCTCCAAAATGCGTTCCAGCGCGTCCAGGGCCCGGCTCGCGTTCGATTTGACCGCGCCCCGACTGATCCCGAGGGTCGTCGCGATCTCCGCCTCGCTGAGGTCCGCCCAGTACCGCAGGACGAGGACCTCGCGACGGCGCGGGGTCAGCCGGCCGAGGGCGGCGAGCACCTCGCGGTGCGCCTCGCCGAGCACCACGTACTCCTCCGCGGACGGTATGTCGGCCGGGGCGGGCGGAGTCCACGCCCGGGCGGTGCGCCTGCGGCGCAGGACGGAGCGGGAGGTGTTGACCACGGCCGTGCGCAGGTAGCCGAGGGCATTGTCGACCTCGCCGATGTGCTCGCCGTGACGCCGGTACAGGGCCGTGAAGGCGTCCTGGACCACGTCTTCGGCGGTGGCCGGGTCGTCGACGAGCAGCACCGCCAGCCGGACCATGCCCAGCCGGTGTGCGTGGTAGAGCTCGGTCACGGTGGGGCGCGACGCCCCGCGCGGCGCGTCCGAGCCCGGTGCGTGCTCGTACGGTGCCTCCTCGTACGGTGCCTCCTCGTACGGATACCTGGGCGCGGGCACCTGCCCGTACGGCCGCGCGGGCTTCGGCGGGGTGAGGTGCTCGCGGCGCAGCAGCCACGCCCGAAGGCCCCGCCACGCCCGGCCGAAGCCGGGCACGAGGGGGCCTGCGGGGCATGCCGGTGATGCCGTCGGTGCGAGGTGGAGCACGGGGTCCTCAGCCGTTGGCGCGGCGCCGTACGGCGTACAGGGTCCCCGCCCCGGCGGCCAGGAGCACGGCGGCTCCGGCTCCCAGGGCGGTGGTGGTCGCGGAGGAGCCAGTATGCGCGAGCTCGTTCCCGGCCTGGTCGGCGGGGGCGGGCGCGGGGGCGGTGGGCACCGCGCTCGGCCGGGCGGCGGGGTCGGTCGTGGGCGGCACGCTGCGCGACGGCGTCGGAGCGGCGCTCGGGGCGGCGCTCGGGGCAGCGGTGGGCGGCATGCTGCGCGACGGCGACGGCGCGCTGCTCGGAACGGCGCTCGGCGCCACGCTGGGCACGGGCGACGGCGTGGCCGAAGCGCCCTGCGCCGCGAAGGCCGGACCGGCGAGGGCAACGGCCGCCGCGGCGGCGGCGGTGACGGCCGCCCGGCGGACGGGCAGGGGAACGCGCTTCAGGTTGTTCACAGGGAATCTCCACGATCGGCTGGGGGGCGCGGAACTGCGCCCTTCACCCCCCACGACGCGCGACCCCGGGGGAGGTTGCCGCCTTCGCCGGAAAACTTTCCGCGCGCCGCGCCGCGCCGTTTCACGCCGAGCTGCTTCCGGCCGTGCCGCTTGGGGCCGAGCCGTTGCGTCGGCCGGGCTGTTCACCCCGTCGGCAGGGGGAGCCTGCGGACCACCTCGAAGCTCAGGTTCCCGTAGGCGGTGAAGAAGGGGGCCGCCGCCACTTCGGTGGCGCCGCCCGCGTCGCGGGCGAGGACGCGCGCCCTGCGTGCCGTGCGGTCCAGGTCCGGGGCGTGTCGGCGGCCCAGCCGGACGGTCCGGGTGACGCCGTCCGCCCGGACGTTCAGGAAGCAGTCCCAGGTGCCCGGCGCGAGCGGTTCCCCCGCGGCGAGGGTCGCGAGGTCCGCGTCCGCCGAGAAGCCGGCCATGGCCAGTTCCGGGTCCTTCTCCGTCAGTTCCGGCGTCGGCCGGGCCAGGACGGGGACCGTGTGCTCCTGGCCCGTCTCCCGTGCCCGCAGGACGAGTTCGCTCTCCATCCGGCCGGTCCCCAAGCCCTGGATGTACGCGTGCCCCGTCAGCCGCAGCCGGCCGCCCTGCCAGGACATCGACGCCAGGTGGTGCCGGGTCTTGAGCCGGTCGGTCACGTCGAAGAGGACGTCCGGCAGAGCCGCCGCCGGATCCCGGAACAGCGGGTAGCAGCGGTACACCCGTCCGTTGTCCACGAGTTCCGCCGGTTCCGGCTCCTTCGCCGGGTCGTACTCGACCAGCTGCTCGAAGGCCGTGAGCGGCCCGCAGGCGAAGGCGTACAGCCGTATCCAGTCGATCCGGGCCAGCTCCCCGCCCATGTCCGGCGTCCAGTACGTCTCGACGAGCGCCCGCGCCCGCCCGTACACCTCGGCGGTGTAGCCGGGGTCCGTGTGGCGGGCCAGGACGGCGGGGCGCAGCGCCGTGCTCAGCAGGCTGCGGAAGTGCCGGCCGAGCATGCGGCGCCGGCCCACCGGGTCCTGCACCCGCTCGGCCACCAGCGCCATGACGCGCTCGATGTGCGCCACCGTCTCCTCGGCGCTCCGGGGCCGGGAGGTGATGTTGCGTCCGTCGTCGCGGCGGCGCAGGAAGTAGCAGTCGTAGTCGCCGACCACCGATATCTTGCCCGCGGCCAGGAACACGGAGGTCATGAAGATCTGGTCCTCGCCGTACCAGAGGTCCTCCGGGTAGCGCAGGTGCCCGTCCTCAAGGACCTGGCGGCGCATCAGCTTGGCCGAGTGCAGGGAGCGGTAGACCTCGGAGGTGTAGAGGTCGGCCTCCTCGGCGTGCCGGTACGCCTTCTCCGACACGGTCCGGCCCAGGCCCACCTGCCGGGCGAGCACCAGGTCGCTGCCCTGTGCCTCGGCCATCGCCACCAGCCGTTCCAGGGCCTCGGGTCCGAGGTAGTCGTCGGCGTCGAGGACGAAGACGTACCGGCCGCGGGCCAGGTCGAGGGCCCGGTTGCGCGGGGCGCCCGGCCCTCCGGAGTTCGGTTGGTGCAGCACCCGCAGCTGCGGGTACCGGGCGGCGTAGCGCTCCAGCTCGGCGCCGCTGCCGTCGGTGGAGCCGTCGTCGACGGCGATGACCTCCAGGCGCTCCATCCCGATGCTCTGCTGCACGACGGATTCGAGGCAGTCGCTGAGGTACGGCAGCGCGTCGTAGACGGCGATGATCACGGATACGTCGGGAGTGGGCTGGCGGTGCATGCCCCGAGCATAAGGTTCCTCATCCGGCGCCCCGGGGGACGGTCCGGCGCAGCGCCTCGCCGAGGAGGCCGATGCCCTCCTCCAGTTCGCTCGGCGGGCCCGCCGCGTAGCCCAGGACCAGGCCGGGGGCGCCCGGGCGGATGCGGTGCCAGGACAACGGGTGCGCCTTGACGCCCAGGGCCAGGGCCTCCGCCGCGAGGACGGTGTCCTCGAAGGCGGCCCCCTCGAAGGTGACCATCAGGTGCAGACCCGCCGCCGCGCCGTGGACCCGGGCTCCGGGCAGGTGCGCGGCCACCGCGCGCAGGGTGGCGTCCCGGCGGTGGCGGTGGCGGCGCCGGACGAAGCGCAGGTGGCGCTCCAGCTCGCCGGAGTCCATCAGCCGCGCCAGCACGAGCTGGGCGAGGACGGGGCTGCCGAGGTCCGCGTAGCGCTTCGCGGCGACCACGGCGTCCCGCAGCCTCGGGGGGACCAGCAGCCAGCCCAGCCGCAGGGCGGGCGCGAGGAGCTTGGACACGCTCCCGGCGTAGCAGACGCCCTCGGGGAGCAGGGAGCGCAGCGCCGGGACGGGAGCGCGGTCGTAGCGGTGCTCGGCGTCGTAGTCGTCCTCGATCACCACTCCCCCGGCCGCCGCCCAGCCGAGCAGCTCGCGGCGGCGCTCCCCGTCGAGTACGACGCCGGTGGGGAACTGGTGCGCCGGGGTCAGCAGCACCGCCTCGGCGCGGCTCGTCCGGAGCGCGGCGGTGTCGAGCCCGGCCTCGTCCACCGCCACGGGCACCGTCGCCAGCCGCCCGTACTCCAGCTGCTGCCGGGCCCCGAGGGAGCCGGGGTCCTCCACCGCCACCCGCCGTACGCCGTCCTCCCGCAGCACGTGCGCGAGCAGACCGAGCGCTTGGGCGACCCCGGAGACGACGACCACCTCGTCGGGATCGGCCCGGATCCCGCGGTTGCGGGCCAGCCAGCCGGCGACCGCCGCCCGCAGGGCGGGGGCGCCCTGCGGGTTGCCGTAGCCGAAGTTCGCGGGGGTCAGCCCGGCCAGGACCCGGCGCTCGGCCTGGAGCCAGGCGGTACGCGGGAAGGCGGTGAGGTCGGGGACGCCGGGCGAGAGGTCGATCCGGCAGGGCACGGCGCGCAGCGCGTCCACGAGCGCCTCCGCTTCCCGCGGTGCGAACGGGTCGGCCGGGGGCCGGCCGGCGCTCCCGGACGCGGGCGGGGTGGCGGCCGCCGGGGGCGCGGCGGTGACGGGCGCGGCGACGACGACCGTCCCTGCGCGGCCGCGGCCGACCACCTGCCCGGAGTCCGCGAGGCGCCGGTAGACCTCGGTGACCAGGCCCCGGGAGACGCGGAGCTCCGCGGCGAGCACCCGGCCCGCCGGGAGCCTGCTGCCGACCGGGAGGGTGCCGTCGGCGATGGCCGCGCGGATGCGGTCCGCCAGCCACTCGGTCCGCCCGCCCGAGGGTGCCCGGCCGATGTCGAGCTGCAGGAAGTCGGACCCGGGACCGTCGGGCCGCGCACGGCCACCGCGCAGGGGACCATCCGTTTTGGACCCCTCAGACCTGCTCCGTTCGGCACTGTCCACGGGTCCAATGCTGGCAGAGCCTGGACCGTATGAACACCTCCCCGCCCTCACCGCGCCGTGCGCTCCGCGACCTCGTCCCCGGCACCCTCGGCATGGTGCTGGTGGGCAGCAGCGTCACCGTCTCCCGCTCCCTGGTGCATGCCCCGCTGTTCGCCACCCAGGCCGTCCGGTACCTGGCGGCCACCCTGCTGCTGCTCGCGTTCGCCCGGGCCGCCCGGGTCCCGGTCCTGCGGCCGCGCGGGCGCGAGTGGCTGTGGCTGGCCGGGATCGCCGCCACCGGCCTGGTCCTGTTCAACGTGGCCGTCGTCCGCGGGGTGGCGCATGCCGAACCGGCCGTCATCGCCGTCGCGGTGGCCTCCGTACCCGTCCTCCTCGGGGTGGTCGGGCCGCTGCTGGAGGGGCGGAGGCCGAGCCGCCGGATCCTGGTGGCCGCGGTGCTGGTGGTGGCCGGGGCCGTGCTGGTCGAGGGGACGGGGCGGACCGATGCGGCCGGGGTGGCCTGGGCCGGGCTGGCGCTGGCGTGCGAGGCGGGGTTCACCCTGCTCGCGGTGCCGGTGCTGCGCCGCCACGGCCCGTGGGGGGTGTCGGTGCACGCGGTGTGGCTGGGGGCGGTGATGCTGACGGTGGTGGCCCTGCTCACCGGGAGTCCGGCCGGTCTGCTCACCCTCGGCCCGGCCCAGTGGGCGGCCGCCGGGTACCTCGCGGTCATGGTGACCGCGGTGGCCTTCCTGCTCTGGTACCGCACGGTGGCCGCGGTCGGTGCGGGACGCGCCGGGCTGCTGACCGGCGTCGCGCCCCTGTCGGCGGCGGCCGTCGGAGCCCTCTCGGGCGGCGGGATGCCCGGACCGCCGGTCTGGCTGGGCCTGGTCGTGGTGGTCGCCGGGCTGGCCGCGGGGCTGCGCCCGCAGCGGGCCGCTGCCCTGCGCCAGGAGCCGGGCGCACAGGACCGGGCTCCCACGTCCCCTTGAGGGGCACGGCCGGTTGGATCACCATCCGCAGATGGCGACGCCCCCGTACAGCGCTTCCCGCTACAACGGTTCCCCCGACGGCGCTTCCCCGTACGGCGGTCCCCGTACACCGGTTCGATGCGGTACTTCTCCCCCACCGCCAACCACCCCTCCGCCAGCAGGCGGTGAGGCACGGGCCGGTAGGCCGCTGCCCTCAGGGCCGCCGCGCGTAGCAGAAGAGGTGCTCCTCGGGGTCGGCGAGACCGCCTTCCGGCCGGAACAGGCGCGTGTGCCGGTGCAGCAGTTCCAGGCCGGCCGCCTCGATCCGCTGCACGTACTCCTGCGCGGACAGGCTGCTGACGGTGACCTGATGGTCCATCCACTCGATGGCGAGGTCGCGGATGTCCCCCGGCACCGTGGCCACGAGGAGATGGCCGCCCGGCGCGACCCACGAGGCCACCCGCTCCAACGACGCGGCCACCTCCTGCTGTTCCATCATCAGCAGCGGGAAGAAGGCGCACACCGCGTCGAAAGCCTCCCCGGGCGTGTACGTGCGGACGTCCGCCTGCTCGAAACGAGCCTGCGGGACCCGCTCGCGGGCGAGGGCGACCATCGCGGCCGAGACGTCGATCCCGGTCACCGAGTGGCCGGCCGCCGCCAGCGTCTCGGCGGTGGGGCGGCCGGTTCCGCTGCCCACGTCCAGCACCCGGGCGCCGCGGGGCAGCCGGGCGGTGAGCCAGTCGAGGGCCTCCTGCTGGGCGGGGATCCGCCCGAAGGCCTCCTCGTAGCGCTCCGCCAGTGCGTCGAACACCTCTGCCGCCGACTTCCCACCGCTCATCGCGCTGCCCTCGTTCCTTCTCATGTCCAAGGCCGGCGGCCGACGTTGAGCTCGGCCGCCGAGGTCCAGGGGTTGCCGTTCCCTTCGCTCGTGGCCCTGAGTCTGACGTACCGGGCGGCCCTCGGCGAGAAGGAGGCGTCCTGCCGGGCGGGGGTGTCCGCGAAGCTGCCGGTCGTGGCGGCCGTCCCGTTGACGAGGAGCGCGCCGATGGTGTCCTCCTTGCCGGGCAGCAGGTCCCCGGTGGTCGCGCCGCGTGTAGTCGATGACGCGGGGGGACGCGCTGTCCAGGCGGACGGAGAGCTCGGGCGAGCTGATCGTCACGGGCGCGGCGGCCGCCGGGCCCCCGGGCGGGAGGCAGGTGTCAGGTCGAGGCGGGCGCGAGGACGACGGCCGTCCCGTACGCGCACACCTCGGTGCCGACGTCGGCGGCGTCGGTCACGTCGAAGCGCATCATCAGCACGGCGTTGGCGCCGCGGGCCTTGGCGTGCTCGATGAGGCGTTCCATGGCCTGGTTGCGGGTCTCCACCAGGGTCTTGGTCAGCCCTCTGAGCTCGCCGCCGATCATGGATTTGAGGCCCGCGCCGATCTGGCTGCCCAGGTGGCGGGAGCGGACGGTGAGGCCGAACACCTCCCCGATGACCTGTTCGACCCGGTAGCCGGGTGCGTCGTTGGTCGTGACGACCAGGACGCCGGTCTGCTGGGCCCCGGGGCCGCCGCCGAAGTCTTCGATACCCATGGGGCCACTGTGGCCGCGTACGGGGACCCCCGCATCCGCAGGAGGCACGGTCAGGGCCGATCGGGCACCAGGGCCGACGGGTCCCTCGGCCGGCGGGTCCGGTGTCCGGCTCGGGGTGTCAGCCCGGACGGCGGGGGCGGCGTACGCCTCGATGATTCCGCGCCGCGCCCAGGGGCTGAACAGCATCTCGCCGGCGTGCGAGGTGGCGATGGCGGCGAGCAGCCGCTCCGGCGGCGTGTCCTTCAGGAGGAACCCGGCGGCCCCCACGCGCAGGGCCCGCAGGACGTACGCATCGGAGGAACTGGTCGTCGACGACGAGCACGCGCGGCATCCCCCGCCCCCTTCTCCCGTGTGTGGGGTGTGTGCAGTCTGCGCGGTGTGTGCGGTGGCCGCGGAGTTCGCGGAGCCGGTGAGGCCGTCCGCGGCGGCCTCTCGGCCACCCCGCGGCACCGGAACCCAGGCGCAACTCGAAGCCCCGCCCGCGGCCGGTCCGGCGCTCACCGTGCCGTGGTAGATCGTCGCCCGCTCGCGCATGCCGATCAAGCCCTGGCCGGCGGACGCGGAGGCGGCGGAGCACCAGCAGCATGCGCCGCATCTCTGCCAGGGCCTCGTGGGCGCTGTCGCCGATGGTGTCGAGGGCCCGGCGGGCCGTCGGCGGGTCGGAGGGAAGACGTATCCGGCGAGCCCGGTCTGGACGGAGATCACCGAGACGTGGTGGGCGATGACGTCGTGCAGCTCGCGGGCGATCCGGATGCGTTCCTCCCGTACGCCCCCGCGGGCCTCCTCTCCTGTTCCAGGCGGAGTTGCAAGGTCAGCTCGCGCAGCCGCCGGGAGCCGCCGCCCGTAACCCAGCAGCCGGTGGTCGTGACGGTCACGAAGCCGACGCAGAGCGCCGTGCTGATCAGGACGGCGACGGGCAAGCGCCGGCGCAGCACGAGCGGAAGGTACGCGGCGGCCGGCAGGAGGTAGGCGAGTGCGCCGGTGTCCCGCCAGTAACCATGTGGATCAGGCCAGTTGCCCAGCATGGTGGCCGAGATCCAGAGGGAGCCGAGGGCGTACACGATCTCGGCGACGGCCGGAAGCACGGCGCGGAGCCGGATCACGGCCGGATGTGCGGACACCTCCACGTCAACCCCCTTGTGTACCGCCGAGGTTGTACAGGGTCACCTCCTCGGGGTGTAGGCGGGTCTCACCCTGTGGATGGGCGACATCCCCGGCGTCCGCTGCTTGGATTTCCCTCGGCCGACCGGGAGTAGGCCACGGCCCTGCCCCTGTGGGCCCAGCGAGGCCGTGCCCGTTCGGGGGCGGGCACGGCCCCGCCCCCGACCCCGGGCGCCTCCCGGCGACTCTGGCCGAAACCCATGCACGAGAGATTGGCACGCCCCGCCCGACTCCCTACGATGGGCCGCCACCCCGGCCGCAGGGCCTTGGACGAGGTCCACCAGGAGGGCACATGGAGTCAGGGCAGACCCCCGGGACACCCTCGCCGCTCATCGACATGCACACCCCGAGCGTCGCCAGGATGTACGACTGGCTCCTGGGCGGGGTGGAGAACTACGCCAGCGACCGCGAGGCCTGCGCCCGGCTCCTGGAGATCGCCCCCAGCACCCAGCTGCTGGCCCGCAACAACCGGGCGTTCCTGCGGCGTGTCGTCCGCATCCTCGTCGAGGACTACGGAATCAGGCAGTTCCTCGACCACGGGTCCGGTCTGCCCACGCAGGACAACGTGCACGAGGTGGCCCAGCGGGCCGACCCCCGGTGCCGGGTGGCGTACATCGACAACGACCCGATGGTCCTCGCGCACGCCCAGACCACCCTGCACGAGGACGGCCGCACCCTGGTCCTGTCGAAGGACATGCGGCGGACCGCGGAGATCCGGCAGGAGACGGACGGCTTCCTCGACTGGGACCAGCCGATCGCCGCCCTGTTCGTGTCCGTGCTGCACTGCCTGAAGGACACGGGCGACGAGAACGACCCGGCCGCGGTCGTCCGCAACACGGCGGCCCTGCTGCCGCCGGGCAGCTTCATGGTGATCTGCCAGCTGGTCAGCGAGGACCCGGTCGTTCGCGACGAGGTGACCCGCCTGATGGACGTCACCACGCACGGCACGTGGGGCCGGGTCCGCGAACCCCACGAGGTACGCCGGTACTTCGACGGCCTGGACATCCTGGTCCCCGGCCTGGTGGACGTGGTCGACTGGCGCCCCGACGCCGCACCCCCGCCCCCGGCCCACCGCCCCTGGGACTGGGTCGAGTGGGGCGGGGTCGGCCGGCTCCGGGCCTTCTAGGACCCCGCGTCGCCGAAACGGTGCTGGGCCTGGAGGATCAGGTCGATGCTCTCGTCCTTGGACGCCGCCGCGTTGCGGAGGTTGCTCAGGGCGTTGCGGTAGTCGTCGAGGGCCCGCGGCTTGGTGACGTAGTTCGCGCCGTTGATGTGTTCCACGTAGGCGAGCTCCGACTGCTCGCCGTTGCTGAACTTGAGATGCGTGATCGGGTACGGGGGTGTGACACCCCACTCCCGTGACATCTTCAAGATGCGGATGCTGACCTTGTCGGTGTCGCCGGCGTGCAGCAGGTGCTTCAGCTGCTCCTGCATCACCTCGGCGTCACCGCACCGGCGGTGGAGGATGCTCTCCTCCAGCAGGGCGACCACCCGGGGCAGCGGGCCGTCCAGCAGGCGTAGCTGCCGCTCGGCCCGCAGCTCGACCACCCGCTCGACCTCTTCCGGCTCGGCGCTCGGCATGACGGCGCGGACCATATGGCGGGCGTAGGCGCGGGTCTGGAGGATTCCGGGGACGACCAGGTTCTCGTAGACGCAGATCTCCTCGGCGTCGCCCTCCAGCTGGATGAGGCGCTTGAGGAAGCCGGGGGTGACGTCGCTGAACTGCTCGTACCATTCCGCGTCCTGGGCATGCTCCAGGAGCCGCTCGATCACCCGCATCTCCTGCGCGTCGACCTCGTAGAACCTGGCCAGGGCGAGCACGTCCCGCGGCCGGGGCGGGCTCTCGCCCCGCTCCAGGCGGCTGATCTTCGAGACCGACCCGTGGATGACCGGGGCGACCTGCCTGAGGGTGAGGCCTCGGGCCTCACGGCACCTCCTGAGCTCCTGCCCGAGCAGGCGGTCGGTCGCCGCCCGTCCCGGATCCTGGCCCAGCGGCACGACGGGGGCGACCGGGTCGGGCAGCGGCTCGGGGAGGGCAGGCATAAGAACTCCCATATGACCGGGGTGGACGTCCGTCCCAGAATGAGGTGCGCCCGCCTGCCACTCCAAGCCTTGGCCCAAGCCTTGGGCTCCTTCAGGTCAACCGGTCGAATTCCGAGCGCTTGGCACCTTCGATGAAGGCCGCGATCTCGGCGGCCGTGAAGACCAGCGCCGGACCGTCGGGGAAACGGGAATTCCGCACCGCCACGGCGCCCCCGCCCAGCGCCGCGAGCTCCACGCAGTTCCCGTTGCCCACACTGGCACTGCTCTTCACCCAGACCGCACCGGGAATCCCGCTCGCCACCACGCCATTGCCCACCTGCATGATTCGACCCCTCCTCGCCGGACGTGCATGATCATGCAATCCCATATGGGATTGCATGAAAAAGCGCTCATGGAAATGCTAGCCAGCCTCCGGGGATGCGGCAGTCCCCCGATGGGGTGCACCGACCCCCCATTCTTCATATGATCTGACATCAAATCATCGCTACGCATATATTGGGCATTTCGGGTTAAACGGCGGTGCGTCACCCGGGCACCACGACCCGCCCTCGCCATAGTCGTCCCTGGCAGCCGCCCGGCTGCCGCCCCGCGCCGCGGACGGACCGCGGGCGGGCGGATGTCTTCGTAGAGGAGCCTGCACATGCAGAAGCCCACCAGGAACATCCTCGCTCTCACCGCCGGAAGCCTGGTGCTCGGCTTGATCGGCGCGGGCGCCGCCGTCGCTGACGACCACGACACGAGGGGCGACTCGGATTCACAGGAGATCGTTCTTTTCAAGCCGGACGACGACAAGTCCGGCAACCACTCCGGCCGCGAGTACACCGTCGGCAGGGTCGTCTCGCGCGTTCCGCTGACGGTCCGCAGCAAGCCGACCACCCGCTCGTCCGCCGTGGGCCACCTGAAGCCGCAGGACAAGGTCGGCCTCGTGTGCAAGCAGCACGGTGAAGAGGTCGACGGCAACAGCCTGTGGTACCGCCTCTACCTCAAGCACGACGACGAGGGCAGGACGGGGGACGACGAGGCCCGGGACGACGAGGCCGGGGACGAGGAGTCCGGCGACGACGAGTCGAAGGAGGATTCGTCCAAGGACAAGGGGTCCAAGGAGGACTCGTCTAAGGAGGACTCGGCCGAGGAGGACGGGTCCAAAGAGGACGGCCGGAAGCACAACGAGGGCAAGCACGACGAGGGCGGCGGCAAGCACGAGGGAGGCAAGCCCAACGGGGGCAAGCACGACGGCGGCAAGCACAACGAGGGCAAGCACGACGGCGGCAAGGGCAAGCAGGACGAGTCCAGGGAGGACGAGTCCGGGGAAGACGGGGCGCAGGAGGGCGGACGCGAGGACGAGAACGCGGACGGCACCGAACAGGAGGGCACGGAGGCCCGCGCCCTCGGCGAGCACCAAAAGGCCTGGGTCTCCGCCCGTTACGTCAAGAACCTGGAGAGCGTGAAGTGGTGCGACTGACCGGCTGAACGCCTTCAGTCCACTGGGCGTACGGCACGCGGACCCACGCATTCCGCACCGTACGCCCGAACCCGCTCACGCAGTTCCCGGTCGGCCGTGACCACCACGCAGCCTCGGTCCGCGAAGGACGCGGCCAGTTCCACGATCCGGTCGTCGCCGCTGCCGGGCGCCGGGTCCACCCGTACGCCGGGGACGGACTCGACGCCCCGGGCGGCGCCTTCGACGACGAGCACGATCTCCTCGCTCCCGCCCTCCGCGGGGCAGGTGCCCCGGGACGACGCCCGCTCCGCCAGCCGGTCGCGCAGCCGCTCGGCCGCACCGCGCCGGTCCCGCCACCAGCCGTCCGGCACGGACCCGACGACATTGGCAGCGTCCACGATCAACACCTTCATGCCCCCAGTATGGGCGGCACACCCGGCAGCGCTCCCGGCGGCGGCCCCGCGGCTAGAAGGCGCCGTAGTTGACCTGCCAGGTGGGCAGCCCCATCCGGCGCCACACCGCGACCACCCGGTCGCGGTCGTCCAGCGACACCCGCACCGCGTACCGGTGGCGCACATGCGCGTCGAACAGCTCAGCCTTGACCACGTCGTCGCGCCGGGTGTCGCCGAGCGGACGCATCCACAGCTCGTCGTACGGCACCGCGTGCCGCCGCAGCCATGCCTCCGTCTGCGGACGGTGCTCCTCCCCGCGCCCGGACAGCAGCACGATCGTGTCGCCGTCGGCGCGCCGGAAGGCGTCCAGCGCGTAGCGCACCGGTTCGTTCAGCGCGTCGATCTCGCAGCGCGTGAAGTCGTACGGGCTGCGGTCGCCGGTGAGCGCCAGCGTGCCGTCGATGTCGCACATCACCGCCGAGGGCAGTGCCGGGTCCGGCACGTACGGTTCGACGGCCGGCTGGTCGTTGAACCACTCCGCGGTGAGCCGCCAGCCGCCCTTCTTGGCGCCGGCGTGCTTGGAGGCCAGGATGCGGATGACCTCCTCACCGACCGGCCGCTCGCGGGCGGCGTCCCGGCGCAGGCACTCCTCCAGCGGCACGTCCGTGAAGTCGTGCACGACGAAGGTGGCGAGTCCGCCGACCGCGGCCTTCAGCCGCTTGGGGATCCGCGAGGTCAGGTGCGTGTTGTCCACGACCACGTCGAAACCGTCCTCGACGGCCGCGCGCACCGCCGCGTCCTGGACGGCCAGCACGGTCTGCTCGTGCCGGTGGGAACGGCCCCGTTCGGGGTCGGGTACGTCGAGCATGGCCCTGAGGTCGTCCAGGTTGACGCGGCGCATCCGGCCGCCGGCCTCGGCCTGCAGGGCGCGCGCCGCGGTCGTCTTACCGGAGGCGGGCAGCCCCGTCATGACATGGACGACGGGGCGGGCGGGCTCTTCGGACACGGGTCAGTTCTCCTCATCGGTCGTGAACGGGTTGGACGCCTCCGGCCGCAGCTGCCGCCATACGAGGAGCTCGGTCGGCCGGCCGTCCAGCCGCAGGAACATCGCGGCGCGGATGTCCCGGTCGGGCACGGCCTGCACGGCGCGCGCGAACGCGGCGCGGTCGCCGGCCAGGTGCGCCAGTTCCCCGAAGGCCGCGTCGATGGCGCGCCCGCGGCGGGCCGCCGCGTCCTCCAGTCGGGCGATGACCTCGCGCACCCAGGTGTCGAACTCGTCCGGGACCTGCTCCAGCAGGGCGTCGAGCGGCTTGCCACCGCTCGCCTCGATCTCCTCGGGCGAGCAGCCGAGGCCCTGCCGGAGCACCTTGGCCGGCAGGCCGGCGAAGCGCTGGATGCCGTGGGCGCGCCAGAGGTCCCGCTCGGTCACGCCGGTGAGCACCTTGTGCAGGCGTACGTACTCGGACAGCTTGGCCTTCGCGCGCACCCCGGAGGCGAACCGGAGTACGAAGCCTTCGGCGTCGGTGCCGGTGGTGCTCCGGCCGCCGGGCAGGGTGTTGGACTCGGTCAGTGCGATCAGCTCGTCGAGCGGCATGGCCGGCCAGACCGTGACGACGGCTCCGATGCCCTCCCAGTGGGCTGCGGCCTCGGTGAGCTCCACCTCGGTGCCGTCCGGCCCGAAGGCGGCGAGGAGCACCAGGTCGCGGCGGTCGCCGTAGTCGACGACGATGCGGTTCTGCGGGTACAGGATCTCCGCGAGGTAGGTCACTCCGGGGACGAGGGCCGTGGTGTCCCGGCTGTCGAGCCGGCGCTGTGCCCAGGCCGCCTGCGTGCTGGTGAAGGACCCGCGGGTGGCGGCCCGCCAGCGGCCCGCGTAGTGGAAGACCACCGCGAGGCTGCCGTCGACCTTGTCGTACACCTCGAAGGGCTCGTCGGGCAGGGCCGGGGCGTAGGGCCGGCCGGACTCGTGCTCGCCGACGTTGAAGAACTTCGGCAGCGGGAGGGCGACGACGGCGCCGGTGGTGTCCTCGGCGACCAGTCCGCGACAGCGCATGGTCGCCCGGTTCCAGGCGTGTTCGTACTGGGCCGTCCTCGTGTACGAGTAGAGGGACAGCGGCAGTTCGGGGTGCGGCTTGCGGATCACGTGCCCGGCCTCGATGGCCGCCGCGAGGTCCTGCGGCGGTATGAGGTCGTGCAGCGTCAGGTAGGCCTGGGGGCCCATGGGTTCCTCCCGGTTCGAGATGCTCCATTCTCACGTGCGGGAGGACGGGTCCGGTACCGAATTACCCCTGGTCCGGGTGGGTGTGGGGTGGGCGGCCGACGGGGCCCGGGGCAGGGTCTAGGCGGAGACGCAGAGTTCGTTGCCCTCGGGGTCGGTGAGGGTGGTCCAGCTGTGGGGGCCCTGACGGCCGTCGTGGAGGCGCTTGGCGCCCTTGGAGATCAGGCGTTCGACCACCTCGTCCGGGTCGTCGGGGCCGGTGCGCACGTCGAGGTGGACGCGGTTCTTGACGGCCTTGGGCTCGGGGACGAGCTGGAACAGGAGGCGCGGCGCGCGTTCGAGGCCCTCGGGGTGGCGGATGACGGCTCCGGTCTTCCAGACGAGGGTGCCGCGGTGGGTGGTGGTGTCGTCCTCGTCGGCGTGCCCGGCGGCGATCAGGCCGCGGATGAAGCCTTCGTCGCTGGGCTCCACTTCCCAGCCGAGGGCCTCGGCCCACCAGTCGGCGAGGGAGTGCGGGTCGGCGCAGTCGATGGTCACCTGGAACGTGTAGGCCATGGCGGGACCCTACTCCGGGTCCGGCGCGTGCGCGGCCCGAGGAAGCGTTGAGATGCGATCCACCCGGCGCGGGCTCCTGCGGACGCTGGCCGCGCAGTTGTTCCCGCCCGGACCGGAGGGCGCGGAGGGGCCGCACGGGGTGCTGCCGCCCCTGCTGGTCGTGCTCACCTTCGTGAGCGGGCTGGTCGACGCCGTGAGCTATCTGGCCATGGACCACGTGTTCGTCGCCAATATGACCGGCAATGTGGCGTTCCTCGGCTTCGCGCTCGCCGGCGAGCGCGAACTGTCCATCTCCGCCTCGCTGCTGGCGCTCCTCGCCTTCCTGGCCGGGGCGGCCGCGGCCCGGCGGCTGCGGGGCGACCGTGCGGCGCCCCGGATGTTCGGCCCGCTGGTGGCGGTCCAGGCGGGGCTGGTGGCCGCGGCCCTCGCCGTGACGACGGGCGGGGCGGGGCGGCTCGCGGTCGTACTGCTGCTCGCGCTCGGCATGGGGCTGCAGAACGCGGTCGCGTACCGCAACGCGGTGCCGGACCTGACCACCACGGTCGTCACCCGGACGCTGACGGGCCTGGCCGTCGCTCCGTGGGGGCGGGCCTCGCTCCGGCGGGTCGTGTCGGTGGCCGCCTTGTTCCTCGGCGCCCTGACGGGCGGCCTGCTGACCCTGCATCGCGGGCCCCGGTGGACGCTGGCGGTGGCGGTGGTCCTGCTGCTCGGGGTGGCCGCTGCGGCGCACCGGCACCGCCGGCGGGGAGGGCCCGCGTAGCGCTGTGGCCCGGCCTAGCCGTGCCGGCGCGCTGCCCGGCGGGCGCCGAGGAAGGCCGCGAAGGTCAGCAGCCAAGCCCCGACCGCGATCCAGAGCAGTACCTCGCCCAGCCGGCCGAGCCAGCCCACCCCGGTCGGCCCGGCCGCCGAGAGGCAGGCCGTGGCCGTCATGCCGAGCGGGAAGACCGTCGCCCAGCGGCGGATGTCGTAGTGCGGGCGCCACAGGTGCAGTTCGGCGGCGAGGAGGAGCACGTACCAGGCGAGGGACAGGGTCAGCGTCACCAGCGTGGCGGTACGCAGGGCCGTGTGGACCGTATCGGTCCACACCGGGGAGGCGGTGAGCCTGGACGCCGTCAGGGCGCAGATGGCCAGCGCGCCGCCCGCCACCCACTGGTCGCCCGCGCCCCGGACCACCTCGCGGACGTCGAAGCGGGCGCGGGCCACGCCGTAGAGCACCAGGCCGAGGCAGAAGGCGGCCAGGGCGGCCCGGGCGAGCCAGTCGAGGTGGAGGGCGGCGGCCAGGACCGCCGCCAGGACGGCGAGGCCCTGGGTGGCCACGCAGACGAGGAACACCGCCCCCGGCATCCGCCGCTTCCATCGGCGTACGACGTTGAGCAGCAGCACTGGCCACAGCGCCGCGGCCAGCGCCAGCAGCGCGGCGGCGGCCGTCTGCCGGCCGAGCAGGGAGACCCGGGCTCCGAGCACCGTGGTCGCGGCGACCGCGGTGAGGGCGGCCGGGGTGTCGGCCTCGGCGCGGAAGCGGCCCCGGTCGCGCACCAGCCGGGCCGCGAGGGTGCCGGCGAGGACGAGCCACAGCAAGGCGGCGATGGCCAGGGCCGCCGCCGACAGCACCTCGTGCCCGGTCAGGTGCAGTCCGACGGAGAGGATGCCCGCGGCCATGACCGCGGCGCCCGCTGCCGGGGGCAGTCCGGTCCACCGGCAGCGGGCGGGGCGGCGGGTCGGGTGGGTCACCCTTCGAGCGGACACCGCACCGGCGCGGCCCGCGAGCGCGGTGGTCCACCCGGGCCAGGGTTTCAGTCCGAGCGGACGGCCGTGAGGATGAACATGGCCCCTTCGGGGTCGCGCAGGGTGACGCAGCGCTCGGTGGGGCTCGGGATGATGGTCGAGAGGGTGGTTCCGCCGGCTGCGACGGCCGCGGCGATCGCCTCGTCGAGGTCGGCGACGCGGAAGTGCACGTGCCAGCGGGGACGGGTCTCCTGGCCGCAGACCGGGCTCTCCTCGCTCCCGCCGTTGAGGCGGGCGACGGGTTCGCCCGCCTGCCGCAGGACGACCTGGGCGTCCTCGTAGGAGACCTCGCAGCAGCCGGGGCGGCCGGTGGCCCATTCGAGCACCTCGCCGTAGAAGATCGCGGCCTCGAAGGCGTCCCTCGTCCGTAGCTCCAGCCAGGCCGGCGCGGGTCCGACACCCACCCTCCAGTCCGCCGAGACCCCGCCCTCCCAGATCCCGAAGGCCGCACCGTCCCGGTCGGCCACCAGCGCACCCCGGCCGCCCGTGGGGAAGGACACCGGGCCGACGGCAATGGTGCCACTGCGCTCGCGGATCCGGTCGACCGCGACATCGGCGTCGTCGACGGCGAAGTACGGGGTCCAGGCGGCCGCCACCGCCAGGTCCTCCGCCAGGGCCCCGATGCCGGCCACCGGCACCCCCTCGACCACGGCGACCGTGAAGTTCTCCCCCAGGCGGGCCGGCCGGAACTTCCAGCCGAGGACCGCTCCGTAGAACTGCTGTGCTCCCAGGAGATCGCGCGCCATCAGGCTGACCCAGCACGGGGCGCCGAAGACCTCCCTCGTAGAAATCTCCACCACTCACGCTCCGTCCATCGACCGGCCCGTGCCCGGGTTCCCGCGGCGGGTGCATTTCCATGATGCGCCACAGGTGATGTGCACCGTGTCTGCATTGATCCGCAATTATCACTTTAGGTAGCGTTGCCCACACTCCGGGCGACTCGCTCGACCTCCCGCCACGTCATGGCGAGGGCTCAGACAGGAGGTGCACGCGGGTGCTGGGGTCGACACGCAAGACGGGCCCGAAGGCCGGGACGCGGCGAGCGGCGCTGCGGAGCGGGGCGTGGCTCGACGATCGCCTGCCGCTCGTGGAGACGACCCGGGGCGTGCTGCGCAAGGTGTTCCCGGACCACTGGTCCTTCCTGCTCGGCGAGCTGGCGCTCTACAGCTTCGTCGTCCTGCTGCTGACCGGCGTGTTCCTGACGTTCTTCTTCGAGCCCTCGATGGCGGAGTCGGTGTACCGCGGCTCGTACGCGGAGCTGCGCGGGGTGCGGATGTCCCGGGCGTACCTGTCCACGCTGAGCATCAGCTTCGACGTGCGCGGCGGGCTCTTGATCCGGCAGATCCACCACTGGGCGGCGATCCTGTTCGTCGCGGCCATCGGGGCGCACATGCTGCGCGTGTTCTTCACCGGTGCCTTCCGTCGCCCGCGTGAGGCCAACTGGACGATCGGGGTCACCCTGTTCATGCTTGCGCTGCTGGAGGGGTTCGCCGGCTACTCGCTCCCGGACGACCTGCTGTCCGGGACGGGCCTGCGGATCGCCCAGGGGATCATGCTCTCGGTTCCGGTGGCCGGGACGTACGTGAGCATGTTCGCCTTCGGCGGCGAGTTCCCCGGGCAGGACATCGTGTCCCGGCTGTACCCGGTGCACATCCTGCTCGTCCCCGGTCTGCTGCTGGCGCTGATCACCGTGCACGTCCTGCTGGTGTTCGTGCTCAAGCACACCCAGTGGCCCGGGCGCGGCAGGACCGGCCGCAATGTCGTCGGGCTCCCGTTCTTCCCCCAGTACGTGGCCAAGTCGGGCGGGCTCTTCTTCAGCGTCTTCGCCGTGCTGGCGCTCCTGGGTGGCGTGGCGCAGGTCAATCCCATCTGGGTGTACGGCCCCTACCGGCCCGACCTGGTCTCCACCGGGTCCCAGCCGGACTGGTACATCGGTTTCCTGGAGGGGGCGCTGCGGCTGATGCCCGGCGTGGAGACCCGTGCGGGGGGCCACACGGTGAGCTGGAACCCGCTGGTGACGGGTGTGCTGTTGCCCGGCCTGCTCTTCATGGTGCTGTACGCCTATCCGTTCTTCGAGCGCTGGATCACGCGCGGCGCCGGCGAGCGGCACGTGTGCGACCGGCCGCGCGACCGGCCGGTGCGGACGGGGCTGGGGGTCGCGGCGCTCTCCTCGTACGGCGTGCTGCTCGTCGCCGGCGGGCAGGACATCGTCGCGTTCGTCTTCGACCTGCCGGTGGGCGCGGTGACCTGGGTGCTGCGCGTGGCGTTCCTCGCCGTGCCGGTGGCGGCGTTCTGGCTGACGAGACGGCTGTGCCTGGCGTTGCAGGCGCAGGAGCGGGAGCGGCTGGTCGAGGGGGCCGAGTCGGGGCTGGTGCGCCAGGGCGTCGAGGGCGGTTTCCACCCGGAGCACCTGGCCCTGCCGGCCGAGGAGGCCTACGCCCTGCTGGTACGGGAGCGGCCGCGGCCCGTGGAGCCGCCGCCTGCGGCCGGCGGCGGTCGGTTGCGGGCGCTGCCCGGCCGGGCGCGGGCGGCGATCAGCTCCTGGTACTACCGCGACCGGGTCCCCTCCCCCGCGACCGCCGAGCAGCAGCAGCGGATCGCAGCCCTCATCGCGGGCCCGGACCGGCCCGAGCCGCCGCCCGGGCAGGAGGACTGAGCGGGGCGGCTGCCGGGGCGGCCGGGGCGCGGCCGAGCGGGGCGGCTACTCCGGGTGGTCGAGGTTCTGGAAGGAGAAGCCGAGGACGGCGGGCAACAGGACGCCGAGTCCGATGAGGCAGATCCACAGCCCCTGCACCACGCCCAGGCCGATCAGCGCGCTCCCCGCGGCGGCCATCACCGGGAAGTAGCTGCGGGCCGGGAAGAAGCCCCGCCGACCGCCCGCGTCCCGGACCTCCGCCGCCTTGCGGTCCTCCGGCCGCTCACCGCCGCGCCCGTACTGCCGCCAGAAGAAGGCGGCGACCAGGCTCGACATGAGGAAGGAGACGCCCAGGGCCGCGGTCCCGGCGGGCTCCAGGGAGAACCAGGCGTAGACGAGCGTGGTGGCCGCGAAGAACAGGGCCGTACCGGTGAAAAGCCAGGCTTCACCCTTCACGGGTCACCTCCGGGTGGTGCAGGTCGAAGGCCGGGGACTCGGAGCGGATCCGGGGCAGGGCGTGGAAGTTGTGCCGGGGCGGCGGGCAGCCGGTCGCCCATTCGAGCGAGCGGCCCCAGCCCCAGGGGTCGTCGGCGGTGACGTGCTCGCCGTACCGCGCGGTCTTCCAGACGTTGTAGAGGAAGGGCAGCGTCGACAGGCCCAGCAGGAACGCCCCGATGCTGGAGACGGAGTTGAGGGTCGTGAAGCCGTCCGCGGCCAGGTAGTCGGCGTACCGGCGGGGCATGCCCGCCTCGCCGAGCCAGTGCTGGACGAGGAAGGTGGTCTGGAAGCCGATGAACAGCGTCCAGAAGTGGATCTTCCCCAGGCGTTCGTCGAGCATCCGGCCGGTGAGCTTGGGCCACCAGAAGTAGAAGCCGGCGAAGGTGGCGAAGACGATCGTGCCGAAGAGGACGTAGTGCAGGTGGGCGACGACGAAATAGCTGTCCGTCAGATGGAAGTCCATCGGCGGGGAGGCCACGACGACGCCCGTCAGACCGCCGAGGAGGAAGGTGACGAGGAAGCCGAGGGACCACAGCATCGGGGTCTCGAAGGAGATCGACCCCTTCCACATCGTGCCGATCCAGTTGAAGAACTTCACCCCGGTCGGGACGGCGATCAGGAAGGACAGGAGCGAGAAGAACGGCAGCAGCACGGCTCCCGTCGCGAACATGTGGTGGGCCCACACCGCGGCGGACAGGCCGGTGATGGCGATCGTCGCGCCGATCAGGGCGGCGTAGCCGAACAGGGGCTTGCGGCTGAAGACCGGGAGGATCTCGCTGACGATCCCGAAGAACGGCAGCGCCACGATGTAGACCTCCGGATGCCCGAAGAACCAGAACAGGTGCTGCCACAGCAGGGCGCCCCCATTGGCGGGGTCGAAGACGTGGGCGCCCAGCTTGCGGTCCGCCTCCAGGGCGAGCAGGGCGGCCGTGAGGACGGGGAAGGCCAGGAGCGCCAGGATGGAGGTGAAGAGCACGTTCCAGGTGAAGATGGGCATGCGGAAGAGGGTCATGCCCGGTGCGCGCAGGCAGACGATGGTCGTGATGAAGTTGACCGCGCCGAGGATGGTGCTCAGGCCGGACACCGCCAGTCCCATGACCCACAGGTCGGATCCGGAGTTCGGGGAATGCACGGCGTCGTTCAGCGGGGCGTACGCGAACCACCCGAAGGGCGCCGCCCCGTCGGGGGTCAGGAACCCCGAGACCACCAGGAGCCCGCCGAAGAGGTACACCCAGTAGGTGAAGGCGTTGAGCCGGGGGAAGGCGACGTCGGGCGATCCGATCTGCAGGGGCATGATCGCGTTGGCGAAACCCGTGAAGGTCGGAGTGGCGAACAGCAGCATCATGACCGTCCCGTGGACGGTGAACAGCTCGTTGTACTGCTGGTTGGACAGGAGCTGCGTCCCCGGGCGGGCCAGTTCGGCCCGCATGAGCAGGGCCAGCACCCCGCCGAAGAGGAAGAAGGCGAACGCCGTCACGAGGTAGAGGTTGCCGATCACTTTGTGGTCGGTGGTCGAGAGCCAGCGCAGTACCGCCGAGCCCTGGCCGACCCGCCGCTCGCTGCGCCGTTCGGCGCGTTCGGCGGCCGGCGCCTGCTGCGGTGAGCGGTCCACTGACGTCATCCGTCCTCCAGAACCTCGCCTGTACCCCCTCCCCTACAGGCTGGGGCGGCTCGCCACCGGGCGGCGCGCCGCTGAGGGCTCCGGCCGGGCCCGGATTCCGGGCCGTTCAGGCGTCGCGGCGCCGCTCGTCGCTGTCGCGGCGGAGCTGGTGGGTGTGGCGGCTCATCGCGTCGATGCGGTCGGCGAGCTCCGCGTGCTCGGCCCGCAGATGGGGCGGGTGCCGGCGAGGGGACGGACGAGCCGTGCGGCGTCGTCGTCCGCCGGCGCCCGGTCGAGGTCGCCCAGCTGCCGTGCGGCGGGGGCGGGGAGGTCGGTGAGCGCGGTGATCTGTCCGGCCGGCCGGCGCAGCCCGGCGGCGTTGGCGCGAGCCCATGCGGTGACCGAGCGGTCGGCTGCGCGCAGGAGCAGGAGCGAGGCGAGCGCCTGCTCCGGGCCGGCCGCGGATGCCGCTGCCGGGCCGCCGCCGGGTGCGGTCGGGTCGGGGCCCTGTGCCGCCCGGACCGCCTGCTCGATGGCGGTGAGGGCCGCCGCGACGGCGAGCGGGGAGGCCGTCCGGCCGGCGGCCCGGCCTGGTCCTGTGGCATGGGGCCCCTCCGCTCCGGTCACCCCCGAGGCGGCGGGTTCGGTTGTCGCCCTGGGGTTGGCGCGTGCCAAGAGGAGGGGCGTACCCGTCAGCGCGCGGCCGCCTCCGACGTGATCAGGCTGCACAGACCGGGCATGCCCCCTTCTGCCAGAGCGCGGCGCTGGCGGTCCGCCGGGGTGCCCTGCTGGAGGAGCCGGTGGAGCAGGGCGCCCACCTCGCGCTGGTCCCCCGCCTCCTCCAGGGCGGGCCCGATGTGCCGCATCAGCATGCACAGGACGTCTCCGGCGCTGCGGCTGCGCCCTTCGGGGTCGACGAGGGTGCTGTCGAGGCCGTGCCGGGCGGCGTGCCAGTTCGCCGCCTGGAGCAGTTCGGGGCTGCACACGGCCGACGGGGCCCCGGCCTTCTCCTCGGCGATCGCCGTGCTGACCAGCGCGCGGGCGATTCCGGCGAGCAGGACCGCATCGGTCGCCTCCAGCTGCACGTCGAGGCAGCGCACCTCGACCGTGGGATACCGCTCCGACAGCCGTGCCTGCCAGTACAGCTGCCCCCGGTCGGCGATCACCCCGGACTCCAGCAGCGCGTCGACGCGCTGCTCGTAGTCGGCGAGGGCGGTGAAGCACGGGGGCGGGCCGCTGACCGGCCAGCGTCCGAAGACGATCGTGCGCCAGCTCGCGAATCCGGTGTCGCGCCCGTCCCACAGGGGCGAGTTCGCCGACATGGCCAGCAGCGTCGGGAGCCAGACGCGCAGTCGGTTCAGGACCGCCACGCCCATTTCCCGGTCGGGTACGGCCACGTGCACGTGCATGCCGTTGATCAGTTGTTCGTCGACCAGCCGGCGGGCCTCCTCGCGCATCTTCAGGTAGCGCAGCTTCTGCGTGACCGGGACCGGCTCCACGTCCTTCAGCGGAGCCGTGGCGGAGGCCGCGATCCGGCATCCGCTGTCCTCGGCCGCTGCTCCGACCGCGTGCCGCAGCCGCAGCAGGTGGCCGCCGACCTCTTCCAGGTCGGTGCAGATGGGGGTGGCGACCTCGACCTGGGCCTGCAGGAGTTCGTTCTGCACTTCCCCCTCGTCCGCCCAGGAGCCGAGGCCGGCCGCGGCCCGTACCTCCTCCGCCCGCGGGAGGGGCAGGAAGGTGGTGGGATCCAGCAGCACGTACTCTTCCTCAACCCCGACAGTGATCATGTCCGACGGCTCCTTATGCCGCTGGG
Organism: Streptomyces sp. NPDC044571; assembly: GCF_040647115.1. NCBI lineage: Bacteria > Bacillati > Actinomycetota > Actinomycetes > Kitasatosporales > Streptomycetaceae > Streptomyces > Streptomyces sp. NPDC044571. The sequence continues at coordinate 34,863 of NZ_JBEZBN010000004.1, read as the reverse complement.
CGTGTGACCGTGCCGCAGCCCGGTCAGCCGCCGAACTCCTTGACGAACGCCTTGCAGAAGGCGTCCAGGTCGTCCGGCTTGCGACTGGTGACCAGGGTGGAGGGCCCTTCGTGGCTCACGTGCACCTGCTCGTCCACCCAGGTGCCGCCCGCGTTGCGGATGTCGGTGCGCAGGCTGGGCCAGGAGGTCAGCGTCCGGCCGCGTACGACGTCGGCCTCGACCAGCGTCCACGGGGCGTGGCAGATCGCCGCGACGGGTTTGCCCGCCTCGAAGAAGGACCGGACGAACCCGACGGCCTGCTCGTCCATCCGCAGGGCGTCCGGGTTGGCGACGCCGCCGGGCAGGACGAGGGCGTCGAAGGCATCCGCCGTGTCCCCGGCCAGGACGTGGTCGACGGTGAAGCGCCCCGCCTTGTCGAGGTGGTGGAAGGCCTGCACCTGGCCCGCCCGGGTCGAGACGAGCTGAGGGTTCCATCCGGCCTCGGTGGCGGCCTTCCAGGGTTCGGTGAGTTCGATCTCCTCGACGCCTTCCGGCGCCGTCAGGAACGCGATGCGCACCAGGGTCACTTCCTTCCGGAGTGGGGACGTGGTCACGTACGGGTTGTCCGTAGGCCCTGCGCCTGCCCGGAGAGGTTCGCCTCAAGCAGGCCGGGGGCCGCGCGCGTACTGCGCGTACTGCACGAGGGAGAAATGCCCGAGTAGAATCACTTTCAAAGCATTTGACCGTTTTTATAATCTCTTTATGGCCTTGAGTCGGGGCCGTTCAGGGCTCCCGGCCTCCCTCCCGGAGGCGACATGGACGAGCCCGTCGGCGTGCCGGACCCAGCGTCCGCGAGCGACTCCGGAGCCCTCCTGCGTGCGGTGCGCGCCCTGACCGCGGAGATCGCGGAGCTCCAGGCCGAGTGCGCCGACCGGCATCTGCTGGATCTGGCGACCGGCGTACTGGTCGCCCAGCTCTCCGTGCCCCCGGCCGACGCCGCCGACCATCTGCGCCGCCTCGTCGCGCAGACGGGCCTGGGCACCCGCGACGTCGCCGCGGACATCGTGAACGCCGCCGCCGGAACCGCGGCCGCCGCCGGGGCGGATCCGGCTGCGCCGCGCCGCTTGCGGCGTACCGACGCCGCCGTGACCGCGGCCGCGACCGCCGGGCAGGCCGCCGCGGCCCTGCTGGACGCCGGGCTCGGCCACCTCGGCGCACAGGAGGTGTGGCTGTGGCGGCGGACCGCGACCGACTGCCTCCAGCTCGCCGCCCAGGCCGGAGGCAGCACCCTGGCGTCCTCGCACTGGCAGTGGCTGCTGCCCCAGCTCGGCGGCGCCCTGCGGGCCGCCCTCGACCACGGGGAGGCCCGGTGGCTGCCCGACGGGCCGCCGCCCGACCACCCCCTGCCCGGCCCTGCCCCCGACGCCGGGCGGGCCGTCCTGCCGCTGCGCCACAAGGGCTCGGTCACGGGGGTGCTGCTGGTGTGCTGGCCCGGACCGGTGGTCTTCGATCCACCGGTGGTGCGGGCGGTGGAGGCCGTCGGCGACACCGCGGCCGTGGTGCTGGACGCGGACCCGGGTCCCGAGGGCCCCGGCAGCGCGAGCGCGCTCGGCGCCCTGCTGGACTGCCTGGGCGAGGCGGCGCTCGTCCTGCTCCGTCCCGAGGGGGCGCCCGACTGGTCCGTCGGCCACGCCAATCCGATGGCGGCTCGGCAGCTCGCCGAGGTGCCGCGGCCCGTCGGACGGGTGCTGGCCGAGGTGCTGCCCGCGCACTGCGCAGAGCTGGCCCGGCTCGTCGAGCAGGCCCGGGCGGCCGCGGCTCCGCGCCGGGCGGACCGGCTGTCCGGCCGCGACGGGGCCGCGCTGGTCGACGTACGGGCGCTGCCGCTCGGGCCCGGGCGGTGCGTCGTCCTGTGGCATCCCTCGGACGATGCGTCCCGGCTGCTGCCCCGCGTCCTCGACCGGCTCGACCGGCTGGCGCTGTTCGAGGAGGACCTCGTCTCCGGGGTGTCGCGCTGGAGCGAGCGGGCGTACGAGGTCTTCGGCGTGGAACGGGACGCACCGCCCGTCCCGCTGTGGGACCTGATGCCCCGTATCCACCCCGACGACAAGGGCGGCATGGCCCGGCTCCTGGAACGGCTGACCGTGCATCAGGAAGGGGCGCAGGCCCTGGTCCGGGTCGTGCGCGAGGACGGCGGGCTGCGCCACGTACGGATCAGCGCCGAGCCCCTGCTCCAGGGGGCGGTCACGGCCGCGGTGACCGGCGTCTTCCAGGACGTCTCCGACCGGTACCGCACCGAGCTGGCCCTCGGGGCCAGCTTCGACCAGCTGACGGCCATGGAGGCGCAGGCGGCGGTGCGCCGGCAGTTCGTCCGTCAGCTCCAGCAGGCCATCGTGCCCGAGGTGCCGGACTCGCTCAGCCTGCCCGGGCTGCTGGCCAGCGCCCGCTACCGGCCCGCTGCGCAGGACTACAAGGTGGGCGGCGACTGGTACGACGTACTGCCCCTGGGCGGCGGCCGGGTGATGCTGGCGGTCGGTGACATCGCGGGACACGGCATCGAGTCGGCGACGGCCATGGTGGCGCTGCGCAACGCGCTGCGCGGGCTGGCGTACACCGGCGCCGCGGCGGGTCAGCTGATGGGCTGGCTCAACGACGTGGCGCTGGCCGCGCCCGGCCACCCGACGGCGACGGCCGTCTGCGCCCTGTACGAGCCGCGGGAGCGGGTGCTGCGCTGGGCCAGCGCCGGACACCCGCCGCTGGTCCTGCTGCGGGAGGGCCGGGCGTCCCGGTTGGAGCCGCCGCACGACATCCTGCTCGGGGCGGTGCCGTCGGTGTCGTACACGGAGACGGCGACCGCGCTGCGCCCCGGGGACCTGCTGGTGCTGTACACGGACGGGCTCGTCGAGCGACGCCACAGCCCGCTGGACGAGGGTGTGTCGCTGCTGATGACGGCGGTGGAGCAGCTCGCGGACGCCGGGATCGAGGAACAGGCCGACCGGCTGCTCACAGGGGCGCGGGAGAACACGGACGACGACACGAGCCTGGTGCTCGTCCGGGTGGCGCAGTAGCGCCGGGCGACCGGCCCCTGCCCGTGCTCGCCGGCCCCGGGCCCGTGCGCGCCGGTCTCACCCCAGCCAGGTGCGGATGCGGGCGGCCAGGTCGTCGGCGTCGACCGGCTTGGTGACGTAGTCGTCCGCACCGGCCGCGAGGGCCTTCTCGCGGTCGCCCGGCATGGCCTGGGCGGTGACGGCGATGACCGGGACACGGGTGTAGCCGGGCAGGGCCCGGATGGCCGCGGTGGCGGCGTAACCGTCCATGCCCGCCATCATCACGTCCATCAGGACCAGGTCCACGTCGTCGTGTTCGGACAGCAGCTCCAGGCCGGACCGGCCGTCCTCGGCCCGCAGGACGTGCATCCCCTCCCGCTCCAGGATCTCCGTCAGGGCGAAGACGTTCCGTGCGTCGTCGTCCACGATGAGCACGGTGGGCCCGGCCGGCGGTGCCTCCGCCGGGGCGCCGGCAGCCCGTGCGTCCGGGCTCGGGGCTTCGGACACCGACGGCAGGGACGGCTCCGGCCCGGTGGCCGCCGCCCGCTCCGCGGTCCCCAGCGGCAGGAAGAGGGTGAAGACGCTGCCCTCGCCGGGAGTCGAGCGGACTTCGATCGCGCCGCCCATGAGATGGGCCACCTCCCGGCTGATGGACAGGCCCAGCCCGGTGCCCCCGTAGCGGCGGCTGGTGGTGCCGTCGCCCTGCTGGAAGGCGCCGAAGACGATCTCCAGGCGGTCCTCGGGAATGCCGATGCCGGTGTCGGCCACCCGGAAGGCGAGAACGCCCGCCCGGCCCGGCCGGACGGTGGCCGGGAGCTCGTGCTCCGCCGCCGGGCCCACGCGCAGCTCGACGTGTCCCTGCTCGGTGAACTTCAGGGCGTTGGCGATCAGGTTGCGCAGCACCTGGCGCAGCCGCGCCTGGTCGGTGAACAGCATCTCGGGCAGATCACCGCCGGTGATGACCCGGAACTCCAGTCCTCGGGCGGCCGCGACCGGCTGGAAGGTGGAGTCGAGCGACTCCAGGAGCCGGTGGAGCGCGAAGGACTCGGGGTGCAGGTCCATCTTGCCCGCCTCGACCTTTGACAGGTCGAGGATGTCGTTGATCAGCTGGAGCAGGTCGGAGCCGGCGGAGTGGATCACCTCGGCGTAGTCCACCTGCTTGTCGGTGAGGTTGCCGTCGGGGTTGCGGGCGAGCAACTGGGCCAGGATCAGCAGGCTGTTGAGCGGGGTGCGCAGCTCGTGGCTCATGTTGGCCAGGAACTCGGACTTGTACATGGACGTACGGGACAGCTGCTGGGCCCTGACCTCCAGCTCCTGCCGGGCCTGCTCGATCTCCAGGTTCTTGCGCTCGATGTCCCGGTTGCGGTCGGCCAGCTGGGCCGCCTTCTCCTCCAGTTCGGCGTTGGAACGTTGCAACTCCTCCTGGCGGGCCTGGAGTTCGCTGGAGCGGGTGCGCAGTTCGGTGGTCAGGCTCTGCGAGCGCTCCAGCAGCTCGTCGGTGCGGGCGTTGGCGATCAGGGCGCTCACGCTGACGCCGACGGCCTCGATGAACTGGTCGAGGAAGTCGCGGTGGATCGCGGTGAAGGGGCTGAGCGCGGCCAGTTCGACGGCGCCGAGCACCTGGTCCTCCACCACGATCGGCAGCACGAGGAGCACGGCCGGTTCGGCGGCCCCGGCGCCCGAGGCGATCGTGGCGTACCCGGGCGGCAACCGGTCGACCTCCAGTGTTCGCCGGGTGCCGGCCGCCTGGCCGACCAGGGACTGGCCGAAGCGGAACCGGCGGGGCGGCGAGGCCGGGTCGTCGGGAGTCCCGTACGAGGCCGTCATCACCAGGTAGCCGCCCGCCTCGTCGTGTTCCGCGAGGAAGAACGCGCCGTACTGGGCGGCCACCAGCGGCGGCACCTCGGTCATGACGAGCCGGGTGAGGGCGGTCAGGTCGCGGGTGCTCTGGAGCAGGCCCGAGACCCGGGCCAGATTGGTCTTGAGCCAGTCCTGCTCCTGGTTGGCGCGGGTGGTCACGCGCAGGGACTCGACCATCGCGTTGATGTTGTCCTTGAGGTCCCCGACCTCGCCCGGCGCCTCCACCGTGATGGAGCGGGTGAGGTCGCCCTCGGCGACGGCGCTGGTGACGGCGGCGATCGCCCGCACCTGGCGGGTCAGGTTCCCGGCGAGCTCGTTGACGTTCTCGGTGAGCCGCTTCCAGGTGCCGGAGACCCCCTCGACCTCGGCCTGGCCGCCGAGCCTGCCCTCGCTGCCGACCTCGCGCGCGACCCGGGTGACCTCGGCCGCGAAGGAGGAGAGCTGGTCGACCATCGTGTTGATGGTGGTCTTCAGCTCCAGGATCTCCCCGCGGGCGGAGACGTCGATCTTGCGGGTCAGGTCGCCGCCGGCCACGGCCGTGGTGACCTGCGCGATGTTGCGCACCTGGTTGGTCAGGTTGTCGGCCATGGAGTTGACGTTGTCGGTGAGGTCCTTCCACGTGCCGGAGACGCCCTGGACGGTGGCCTGGCCGCCGAGCTTCCCCTCGGTGCCGACCTCGCGCGCGACGCGGGTCACCTCCTCGGCGAAGGAGGACAGGCGGTCGACCATGGTGTTGATCGTCTCGCTCAGTTCGAGGATCTCACCGCGGGCGTCGACCCGGATCTTGCGGGTGAGGTCGCCGTTGGCCACGGCCGCGGCGACCTGGGCGATCGAACGGACCTGCGAGGTGAGGTTGTCGGCCATCGTGTTGACACCGGTGGCCAGCTCCTGCCAGATGCCGCTCACCCGGTGCACACGGGCGTGGCCGCCGAGCAGGCCTTGGCCGCCGACCTCGCGGGCGACCCGGGTGACCTCGGCGGTCACCAGCGACAGCTGGTCGACCATGCCGTTGTAGACCGCGGCGATCTCGCCGAGGAGGCCTTCGGGGCCTTCCGGCAGGCGGGTGGTGAAGTCTCCGTCGCGAACTGCCGTCAGGCCGTCGAGCAGCCGCCTCAGCCCCTCCTCGCTGAGTCCGGGGCCCTGTCGCGCTTCGTCCATGGAGCCTCCGAGTCCACTCTGGCACCACTCTGGCACGGGCCGCGGAACGGGACACCTTCGGGCGAATCCGGCGCCGGGCGTGTGGTGCGGGCAGCCCTGCGTGGGACCTCGTAGGGAAGTACTCCCCTCCATCAGTACTCCCCTCCACCACCACTCCCCCTCCATCGGGACTCCCGTCCATCGGGCCGGTGGCCATCGGCAGAGGCGGCACCACATGACCAGGCGATCCGCGGGGCGGCCGGCGCGCCGGGCGGGGGCCCGCCCTGCCCGCGCGGTCCGCCGCGCGGGCGGACGGCCGGCGAGGCGGCCGAACGTGCCATCCGTGTCGCCGCTGCTGCGCACGGTGTCGGACTACGCGTGGCGGCTGCTGGTGGTCGGCGCCGTCGTCTACACGGTGTTCATCGTCCTCGGCCGGTTCCACGAGGTCGGGGTGGCGGTCTTCCTCGGTCTCGTCTTCACGGCCCTGCTGCGCCCGCTGACCGGTCTGCTGGCGCGGTGGATCCCGCGGGGGCTCGCCGTGGCCTGCGCGCTGCTGGGCAGCATCGTGGTGCTGCTGGGCGCGCTGGCCTTCGTCGGCGAGACGGTGGCCGCGGAGTGGAATTCGCTGGTTTCGGAGTTCCGGGCGGGGCTGGAGCGCTTGGAGCCGCTGCTGGAGCGGCCGCCCCTGCGGCTGAGCCCGAACGCGCTCCATGACGTGCAGGCCCGGATCGGGGACTACCTCTCCAGTCATCGCACGACGCTGCTCAGTACCGCGGTGAGCGGGGCGGGGCGGCTGGTGCAGGCCCTCACGGTCGCCGTGCTGGCCCTGTTCTGCTCGGTGTTCTTCATCCATTCGGGTGAGCGGCAGTGGGGCTGGGTCTGCTCCCAGTTCCCCCGGAGCCTGCAGGGCAGGCTGGCGGTCGCCGGGCGGGCGGCCTGGCGGACCTTCACGGGGTACACGCACGGCATCGTGCTCGTCGCCGGGACCAACGCGATCCTCGTCGGGATCGCACTGTTCGCTCTGGGGGTGCCGCTGGCGGTGCCGCTCGCACTGCTGGAGTTCTTCGCCGCGTTCGTGCCGCTCATCGGCTCCCCGGTGGCCCTCGCCGTGGCCGTGCTGGTCGCGCTGGCGGCCAAGGGTCCGCTGATCGCCGGGCTCGTGGTGGTGCTGATCGTGGTGATCGGCCAGATCGAGGGCCACCTGCTGCACCCGCTGCTGATGAGCTGGGCGGTGCGGCTGCATCCGGTGGTGGTCGCGCTGTCGGTGGTGGCAGGGGCCATCGCCGCGGGCGTGCTGGGCGCGGTGGTGGCGGTGCCGCTGGTGTCGGTGCTCTGGTCGGTACGGCAGGCGCTGCGCTCTCCGCCTCCGCCCTGACGGCGGCCCTGAGCTGCGGCTCTGAGCCGCCGCCCGCCCGCCGCCCCGAGCTTGTCGCACACCGGTCCGCTTCGTATCCGGTCCGGGCGGGTATATCTGTCAGGACAGCTCACGAGACGGCCGTGCCCGCACACCTGCGGCGCGACCATCCGTCGGAGGAGCCGACATGCTGCACACAGAGGTCACCGAGGGCATTCCGCAGGACACGCTCAGCGTGAGCACGGACGAGGCCCGGTTGCTGTCGGGGGCGCTGTTCCACCGGCTGCGGGCACTGGACGAGGGCAGCGCCGAGTACTCGTACGTCCGCAACACCCTCGTCGAGCTCAATCTCAGCCTGGTGAAGTATGCCGCCCGCCGCTTCCGCGGCCGCAGCGAGCCGATGGAGGACATCGTCCAGGTCGGGACGATCGGCCTGATCAAGGCCATCAACCGGTTCGACCCGGGGCGCGGTGTCGAGTTCACCACCTTCGCCATGCCGACGATCGTCGGCGAGATCAAGCGCTTCTTCCGTGACACCAGCTGGGCCGTGAAGGTCCCGCGCCGGCTCCAGGAGCTGCGGATCGACGCGGCGAAGGCCCACGACGCCCTGGAGCAGGACCTGGGCCGCGAGCCGACGGACGCCGAGCTCGCCGGGCACCTCCAGGTCACGGCCGAGGAGCTCGCGGAGGGGCAGAAGGCCGCGCACGCCTACTCGGCGCGCTCCCTGGACGCTCCGGCGCAGGAGGAGGGCGACCGCGGCGCGTACGCCGACCGGCCCTCGCTCGGCGAAGAGGAGACCGCGTACGACCGTATCGAGTGCCTGGAGTCCCTCAAGCCGATCCTTGCGGGGCTGCCCGAGCGCGAGCGGACCCTGCTGTCCCTGCGCTTCGGTCAGGAGCTGACCCAGTCCGAGATCGGCGACCGGCTCGGACTGTCCCAGATGCACGTCTCCAGGCTGCTCAGCCGGACGCTGGCCGGCCTGCGGACGAGCCTTCTCGAAGACCAGTGACCGGAGGCGGCTCCGGGGGGCCCGCCCGAGTGGGCGGGGTGGCCACTTCGGCCCAGACCTTCTTGCCGGCCCTTCCGTCGGCGTAGGGCTCCCATCCCCAGGTGCGGGAGAGCCGCGCCAGGACCACCAAGCCGTGCCCTCCCGGCAGGGCGGGGTCGGCGGGCGACTTGAGCCTGGGGCCGACGGGGCTGGCGTCCCCGACCTCCATGCGCAGCCGGCCGGAGTCGTGGTGCAGGACCAGTTCGCGGGGGCCGCCCGCGTGCAGACAGGCGTTGCTGACGAGCTCGGAGACCATGAGCAGGACGTCCTCGGCGGCCTCGGCGCCTTCGCGCCGGGCGTCTGCACCCCGGGCATCGTCGCCGTGGGCCTCGGGGCTCCCGGCGTCGGGAGCCCCGGCCATCCGGGCGGAGGCGGCACTGTCGGCGCTCGCGGGGAGCCAGTGCCAGTCCGTGAGGGCCCGGCGGGTGAAGTCGCGGCAGCGGGTGACGACGCCCGGGCTCCCGGCGTCGAGGAGCAGTCTGCGGGTCTCCTCGCTCATGGCTTCTCGCCCGCCCGAACCGAGAAACGTCGCACCATCGTCATCGTTCCCGTCTCCTGCCTGCCCCGGGATCTGCTCGGCGCCTACCCGTCGATCGGGCGGCGATTCACCGGCCGGGGCGCGTCGGCGGCATGCAACGGGCCTCCGCCCCCGGATGGGGCGGAGGCCGGTCGCACGCAGGCCCTGAGGGGCGGACTACCAGCGATACCAGCGGCCGCCGCCGCCCGACGGGCGGGCAATGAAGCCGATGAGCCACAACACCAGGACGGCGAGCGCGATCCACCAAAGGATCTTGACCGCGAAGCCGGCGCCGAAAAGGATCAGTACCAGAAGCAGAACAAGTAGCAGGGGAACCATGGCTATCAACCTCCACAGCGCCGTCTGCCCACCCCGAAGGGCGGCAATCCCCCGATCCGCTGTTTCTCCGCAGGCGGTGCCTCTGCGCAGGCGGTGCGTCACGACCCGATGGACTGCCCGAAGCTGAAGAAGCCGTCGGGGTCGACCCGTTTCTTGATCTCGACGAGCCTCGGGTAGTTGGCGCCGTAGTACGCGGTGCGCCAGTCGGGCAGGTCCGGGTCGATGAAGTTCTGGTAGGCCCCGTCGCCCGTGTACGGGGCCATCGCCTCGCGCAGTCCCGCCAGCCAGCGGAGGTTGGCCTCCACGGTGGCGGGGCTGTCGTGCTCGGCCCAGGAGGTGTCCAGGCTGACCAGGCCGAGCGCGTCCCGGTGGACGAAGGCGGTGGCCCCGGGGGCGACCCGGTTGATGGCGCCGCCCCAGGTGTACAGGGCCAGGCCGCAGCCGTCCGGGTTGCCGCTGCCGGGCCGGCGCTCCAGCCAGGCCAGGACGGTGGCGACCGCCTCGGCGGGCAGGGGCCGGGTGGCGAAGCCCGTGCGCACGGCGAACGCGCCGGCCGACGTCTCGTGCAGGAGGTAGTCCTTGGCCTCCCAGAACGTGCGGTCGGCGATGTCCTGGCGGACCGGGCGGGTCGCCGCGAGGAGCGGGGCGAGGAGTTCGCGCAGTTCGCTCGCGGGGCCGAGGTGCAGTCCGACGGCCGAGACCACCGGGTCCGTCCCGGCGGCGCTGATCCCGAGCCGGACCGAGAGTTCGTCCGGGGCGTGCCGGGTGATCTCCTGCATCAGGGAGAACACCTCGGGGGCGTCCGCGCCGTCCCACAGCAGCAGGCAGGTGGAGACGTCCGTCACCGGGGTCGCCCGGAAGGTGAAGGACAGGTTGATGCCGAAGTTCCCGCCGCCGCCGCCGCGGCAGGCCCAGTACAGGTCGGGGTTCTCCGCGGCGTCGCAGGTCAGCAGCTGCCCGTCGGCCGTCATGAGGGTGGTGCGTACGAGGGCGTCGGCGGTCAGTCCGAGCTTGCGGGAGGTGGAGGAGGAGCCGCCGCCGAGGGTGAGGCCGGCGATGCCGACCGAGGCCCCGTTCCCGAGGGCGAAGGCCATTTCGTGGGGCTGGAGGGCGGCGTAGAGATCGGCCATGCGGGCGCCGCCGGCGGCCGTGACCAGGCCGGTGGAGCCGTCTGCGGTCACGGAGTTCAGCGCGCTGAGGTCGAGGACCAGGCCGGTGCCGGCGGAGTAGCCCGCGTAGCTGTGCCCACCGCTGCGTGCGACGAGTCCGGTGCCCGTGTCGCGGGCCCATGCGAGGGCGCGGCGTACGTCGGCGGTGTCGGCCGCCCGGAGCACGCCGCTCGGGGTGGTGGTGAAGCGTTTGTTGAACGGCGCGCTGGATGCGTGGAATCCCGGGGCGCCGGGCCGAAGGACCCGGCCCGTCACGGTCTTCTCCAGACGCTGCCAGTCGGACTCGGATGCGCGGTTCACTGCACCTCTTCCCTGGAGGAGATCTCCTCTATGTAGGAGATCCCGGTCGCGGCGTGCGGGCCGTAGCGCTCCCAGACCTCGCGCAGCCGCAGGCGGCCGTCCGCGGCGAGCTCGGGCGTGTTGACCGTGCGTCCGCAGACCACCTCGCCGGTCGAGAACACGAGGGTGTATCCCATCCGCAGGGTGCCGTCCGGCTCGCAGGTGCCGACGGTCCACCCGCGGCGCACGTCACCGCCGGCGACCTCGCCCCAGACGAGGTCGTCCTGCTGGTGGTAGACGGCGACGGTGCGGACGTCGCCCTGGGGTTTGCGGAAGGTGCGGCCGTCGTAGTTGATCACGTGGCCGATTCCGCTCCGGTCGGTTCCCCGCCGTCGCGGCGCAGCTCCTCGGCGAGGAAGTCGGCCGACATGTCCCGGCCCCACCAGATGGCGTAGTAGGAGAAGTCCTCGCCGTGCTCGTTGACGACGTGGTGCTCCGTTCCGGCCTTCATCAGCGCGATGTCGCCGGCCGCCAGGGCGTGCCGGCGGCCGTTGCAGACGATCACGGCCCGGCCGGACAGGGCGATGAACATTTCGCGTTCGTGATGCGAGTGCGCATCGGACACGTCGCCGGGACGCAGAATGCACCAGGCACCTCGGAAAGGGGCGTTCAGGCCCGGCCACGGCTGGAGGAGTGCGAGATCCAGGCCGTGTTCACGGACCGCATTGTCCGGCTCTGCCTTGCGAATGGCCACGTCGGCCTGTTCCAGGTCCGTCAACGTTCCCCTCCGATCGACGTCGTGCAATTCCCGTGCGGACGACGTCGATCAGGCTATAAGCCGACGGCTCCCTTTCGACAGGGGAACTATTCCCTGTCGAAAGGGAATCTGCCGCCGATCCGCGTGCGGGACGAATCGGCGGTCAGCCGTGTCCGAGACCCGCGTCGCGTGCCATGACGATGGCCTGCGCGCGGTCCGCCACGCCGAGTTTCCCGAATATCACGGACACCCGGTTGCTGATGGTCTTGGACGCGAGGACGAGCTCCCGGGCGATGGCCGCATTCGACTTTCCGGCGGCGATGCGTTCGAGGACTTCCCGTTCCCGGTCGGTGAGCTGCGGGAACGGGTAGCCGTACCGCCCGGCCGTCCGGGACATGAGCGTGCCGAGCCGGCTGGCGATCGACTTGTCGACGATGGCCTCGCCGGCCGCGACGGCTTGGATGCCGCGCAGGATCTGCTCCGCGTCGGCCCGTTTGAACAGATAGCCGCGCGCGCCGGCCCGGAGTGCGGAGGTGACGGCTTCGTCGTCGTCGGCCGCGCTGAAGACGAGGACACCGGTCTCGGGTCTGAGTCTCAGCACCTGGCTGATCACCCGCGTTCCGGAGCACTCGTCCATCAGCGGGTCCACGACCAGCACGTGCGGTCCGCAGCGGGACGTCTGCGCGATCACCTCGTCCGCCGTGCCGGCTTCGCCGACGACCGATATGCCCCCCGTCCGTTCCAGGACGGAACGGACACCGTGCCGAATCGCGGGCTGGGCGTCGGCGAGTACGACGGTTACCGTGGTGCGGGGTCTGCGCAGTCCCGGCAGCTCGGCGTCGATCCAGCGGCTCGTGTTGTCTCTTCGCCCATCGAAATGTGACGAGAGTGGCCAGAGTAACCCCTTGATGTCCGTTTTCTGATTCATACCTTCCCCCCAACTCGGCCATTCACCATGGTCAGACCGACCTGTAACAGAATGGTGCAGGGGTCAGCTGAACCGCAACGGGCAGGGAGGCACCGCGCGCTCCGATAATTATGTCCGCGGCGGCATCGGCATTCGAGGCGTCTTCGACACGCCGCAGGGGCGTGTCAAGAATTGAATTCAGGTCAGATCACGCTCCGACCGTGCCGACCACGCCGCGGTCTTTCGCCTGGCGCAGGATGGCTTCCCGCTCACGCCAATGCGCCCAGAAAGCTCCGGTATATCCCAGTCCACTCAGGCTGGTCAGGAAGGGGTTGTCCGCATAGTTGTTGTCGTGCTCGCTGGAGCCCGCCAGCGTCGGCAGCATCACCCGGTGGTGGTCGGCAGGATCCACCAGGTCCCAGAGAAGCTCCACCGACCGGCTCCAGCGCCCGGACGGATCGGCGAGCGTGCCCGCGTCCTCCAGCAGGTCCGGGGAGAAGTAGCAGACCAGGCGGAAGTTGCCCGACTCGTCGAACATGAACTGCCGTTCGTACTCGACCGGGCCGGAGCACTTGGCCGGCGGCTTGAGCACGATCGGCTCGGTCGCGGTGTTGGACTGGAGCCCCGGCACCGTGCGCACCCCGTCGCACTGCCGGGCGAGCGACATGCCGAGCGGGGTGTGGGGGAAGAGCCTCAGCCCCAGCGAGAACCCGGTCACGGTGGCGTCCAGCGCCATGAACGCCTCGACGCACTCCCGCATGGTCTGCGGCGTCTCGCCGGGCATGCCGAACAGGGCCTCGACCATGGTCAGCATGCCGTGGGCGTGGCAGAGCCGGACCAGCTTCTCGGTGTCGGCGAAGGTGTAGTACGGGGTGCCCTTCCCGGTGACCTTCCAGTCGCGCAGCATGTCGGCGCGCAGGTGGTCCGATCCGACGTTCACCCCGCGGCAGCCCGCCGCGGCGAGCAGCTCGGCGAACTCCTCGTCGAACGGCGAGGGCTGGCAGTAGACCCACAGGCGCAGGGCGTTCAGCGGGTTGCCCGGGTCGGCGTGCCTGCGCCGGACGATCTCGCGCAGCAGCTGCTTCGCGTGGGATATGGAGAGGTTGAACTCGCTGTCGGTGGTGTGCTGGTCGAGGATCCCCTGCGCCGCGAGGGACTGCATCTCGTCGACCACGGCACGGACGTCGCGCCGGCCGAAACGCGTCCCCTTCGCGTCGGGCTCCACACAGTGCGAACAGCGGTAGGCACAGCCGTTCTTGGTGAGGATGCCCGCGAGCCCGCCGCGCTGGTAGTAGAGGAGGTTGTCCACCTTGTGGGGGGTGCCCGAGCGGCGCACGTAGGTGCCGGAGCGGTCCACCTGCCAGACCCGGTCCTCGAACTGTCCGGCCGACAGCGGCGTCGGGGTGGGCCGTGCGGAGACGGTCAGCGCCGGGGGCGGCACCCGGACGACGCCCTGCGGGGTGTTGCGCAGCAGGCCGGAGACCGTACCCGGGTCGCGGCCCGTGGCAAGCGCGTCGGCGAGGTCGCAGAGGATCTGCTCACCGGGGCCTTTGACGCCGTAGTCGATGCCGAAGTAGTCGACCAGGGCGAAGGGCATCGAGGAGAATCCGATGCCGCCACCGACGATCGGCGCGTCCGTGAGCCGCCTGATCTCGGTGATGATCTCCTTGTGCTCCCCGACGAAAGGGCGTTGCTCGAAGGCGTAGACGGTGTCGGTATTGCGGACGGTGACCCCGACGAGCAGGGGACTGCGCCCCGCGAAGTACTCGCAGAGGTACGACTTCCAGTCCTCCCGGTGAAACGTGAGGTCGACGACCTCCACCTCGAAGTCGGCGGCTTCCAACGAGGTGGTGAGCACGTCGAGCGCATAGGGCGCGATCGGCGGGTGCACCTTGTTGGGATTGACCAGTAGTACGAGTCCTCTGCCCATCGGATCTTCTCCCCCGTGGCCGGTTCTTGTCCTGTTGCCTTGTGCCTTACTTGACGATGCCGAGGCAGATCCCGAACTCGGGCTTGGAGTCCAGCAGGTAGGCGCCGGCCGACTGGAGGATGCGGTCCTGGGCCGTGGCGTGCTGGCACATGACCGTGGCGTCGCGCATCCAGCGGTCCATCGGCGAGGACCGGTTGATCGACCAGGTCTGGAGCAGGTCGTAGAGCCGGTTCACGATCGCCCGCGAGGTCCGGAAGGCGTGCACCCAGGCCAGCGGTGATGCGGCCCGCTCCACGGAGGTGAGGTCGTCGGGCGTGCCGCCCGCGGCCAGGACCTCCCACTGCCGTCCCATGCTGGAGTAGACGCCGCTGCGGGTGGCGTTGAAGTCCGCCTCGCACTCCGCGAGCGCGACCTGCACCCGGAACATGTCCGCCCACGCGGTGTCGGTCATCCGGTCCGTACGGCCCAGCACCGTCTCCCGGGTGTGGTCCAACGCCGCGCGGGCCACCCCGAGTGCCACCCCGCACATGCTGCGGGTGAAGGAGTCGGGCTGGGCGAGCGGGCTCGGGCGGCCCTTGACCTTGCCGAAGGTGAAGGTGTGCTCCTCCGGTACGAACACGTCGCTGATCGTGTAGTCGCAGCTGCCCGTGCCGCACATGCCGGTGGTGTACCAGTTGTCGAGGACCTCGACCTGCTCGCGGGGCACGAGGAACTGGCGCGAGGCGTGCGCGTTGCTGCCGTCCGGGCTCGCGTACGGCTTGCCGTCCTCGTAGAGGAACGCCCCGGAGGTCACCCAGTCCGCATGGGTGATCCCGCTGCCGAACGACCACCGGCCGCTGAGCCGGAAACCGCCGGGCACCCGCTCGGCCCGGCCGGTGGGCTGGAGCAGTCCGGCGGTGACCAGGTCCGGGGTGGGGAACATCTCCTTGGCGACCGCCGGTTCCAGGAACGCGCTGTAGACACCGGTGCTCGCTCCCATCACCGCGCACCAGGCGGCGGAGGCGTCCCCGTACGCGAGCGCCTCGACGACCTCGGTCTGCTCCATGGAGGTCAGCTCCAGGCCGCCCCACTCGCGTCCGAAGGCCATCCGGAACACCCCGGCCCCGCGCAGCAGGTCCACGACGTCGGCGGGCAGCCGCCGCGCCTGCTCGATCTCGTCGGACCGCTCCCGCAGCAGCGGCGCCAGTGCCTGCGCGCGCACGAGGAGCTCCGCCGCCGTTTCCGGCATCTGGGCGACCGGAGTCCGGACCGTGTTCATATGTGCTTCCCCCCAGCTGATTGGTCTCGCAGGTCGTTCGGGTACGAGTGGTGCGCTGCTACTTGACGAGGCCGAGGCTCATGCGGAACTTGGGCGGGCGGCCCAGCAGGTAGGCGCCGGCCGATTCGAGGATGAGGTCCGAGGCGGCGACGTGCTGGCACATGGTCGCGGTGTCGCGCATCCAGCGGTCCATCGGCGAGGAGCGGTTGATCGACCAGGTCTGGAGCAGGTCGTAGAGCCGGTTCACGATCGCCCGCGAGGTCCGGAAGGCGTGCACCCACGCCAGGGAGGAGGCGGCCCGCTCGACGGGGGTGAGGTCGTCCAGGGTGTCGCCGGAGGCCAGGACCTCCCAGTGCCGCTGCGAGCTGGAGTAGACGCCGCTGCGGGTGGCGTTGAAGTCCGCCTCGCACTCCGCGAGCGTGACCTGCACCCGGAACATGTCCGCCCACGCGGTGTCGGTCATCCGGTCCGTACGGCCCAGCACCGTCTCGCGCGTGTGGTCCAACGCCGCGCGGGCGACGCCGAGCGGTACGGCGCACAGGCTGCGCATGAAGGAGTCGGGCTGGGCGAGCGGGCTGGGGCGGCCCTTGGGCTTGTAGAAGGTGTAGGTGTGCTCCTCCGGTACGAACACGTCGCTGATCGTGTAGTCGCTGCTGCCGCTGCCGCACAGGCCGGTGGTGTCCCAGTTGCCCACGACCTCGACCTGGTGGCCGGGTACCAGGAACTGGCGGGAGGCGTGCGCGTTGCTGCCGTCCGGGCTCGCGTACGGCTTGCCGTCCTCGTAGAGGAACGCCCCGGAGGTCACCCAGTCCGCATGGGTGATCCCGCTGCCGAACGACCACCGGCCGCTGAGCCGGAAACCGCCGGGCACCCGCTCGGCCCGGCCGGCCGGCGCGATCAGCCCGGCGGTGATCATGTCCAGGCCCGGGAACATCTCCTTGGCGGTGGCCGGCTCCAGGAAGTTGCTGATCGCCCCGGTCATCGCACCGATCGCGGCGCACCAGCCCGCGGAGGCGTCCCCGTAGGCGAGCGTCTCGACGACCTCGACCTGTTCCATCGAGGTCAGCTCGGGGCCGCCCCACTCCCTGCCGAAGCACATCCGGAACACACCGGTCTCGCGCAGCTGCCGTACGACGTCCGGCGGCAGCTGCCGGGCCTCCTCGATCTCCTGCGACCGCTCGCGCAGCAGCGGGGCCAGCGCCTTCGCGCGGGCCAGGATCTCCGCGGCGGTTACCGGTGCCCCGGTGCCCGGATTGCGGGTCGTCGTGGTCATGTGGTGATCCCCCTCAGGTGACAGGCACGTGCGGTCGTCGCGGTCGTCGCGGTCATCGCGGTCATCGCGGTCATCGCGGTCATCGCCGGCGGCGGTCCTCGCGGTCATTCGTCGACGTCGAGCAGACCGGCCGGCATCGCGAACGGTGCGTCCGGTTCCGGCGGCCCGGCCGGCTCGGTGTCGAGCCGGACCAGCGCCGCCGCGGTGGCCAGGCGGTCGAGGCAGGTCCGGCTGTCGGCGGCCTCGCACACCACGAAGGAGTGGCGGGCGAGGTAGCCGCCGGGCGGCAGCCGCAGCGTGGTGCCGGGCTCCGCCATCGGCGCCGCGGCGACGAGGCCCGGTGCCCGGGTCGGTACCGTCACCGAGCGCAGGACGCAGTCCTGCGCGGGATAGCCGAAGCGGATGCCGGCGACCGCCGTGCGGGTGGGGCAGGTGTCCGGCCGCCTGCCGGTGGCCACGTCGAACAGCACTTCACCGGGCTCGATTCCGGTGGCGGTCCGGCCCAGGAAGGGGATCAGGTCCCCGCCGAGGCGGCCGTTGATCTCGATGATCAGCGGCCCGCGGTCGGTCAGCCGGACCTCGCTGTGGGTGATGCCGTCCTCGATGCCGAGCGCCTGGTGGGCCCGGGCCAGGGTGCGCATCAGCTCGCGGTCCTCCAGCAGCGGGTCGGCCGCGTCGACGAGGTGCCCGACCTCCTCGAAGTACGGCTGGTCGCTGCTGTGCTTGCGGGCCACGAACATCGGCAGGTACTCGCCCTTGTGCACGGCGCCGTCGACGCTGATCTCCGGCCCCGGGGCGTATCCCTCGACGAGGGCGCTCGCCCGGTAGGGCCCGGGGTCGACCTCGCTCGCGGCCAAGGCGATACGGAACGCCGCGTCCAGTTCGGCCTCGTCGGCGGCGAACACGACGCCGATGCTGGCCCCCATAGCCCGTGGCTTGATCACCACGGGATAGCCGATCCGCTCGGCCGCCGCCCTGGCCTGGGCGGCCGTGGTGGTCAGCTCGAACCCGGGCTGGTAGAGGCCCGCCGCGGTGAGCTCCGCCCGGGTGAGCTCCTTGTCGCGGCAGCCCCGTACGCCGGGCACGGACAGCCCCGGCACGCCGAACTCGGCGGCGAGCAGGCCGGCGTCCAGGACCAGCGGCTCGTCCCAGCACATCAGGCCCACGATGCGCCGACGGGCCGCCACCTCGCGGGCCGCCGCCCCCATCGCCTCGGAGTCGAAGACGTTGGCGACAATGATCTCGTCGAAGTACTCGCGCTGCCACGTGGGCTTGAGGTTGTTCAGCAGGACCATGTCCAGCCCGGCCTCACGGGCGCGGCGCCGGATCGGCGCGACGAGGTACTCGCGGTACACCTTCAGACCGCTGCCGATGACCAGCAGCGCGCCCGGACCGGCCGTCATGCCCTGCCCCCCGCGGCCTCGACGTCCTGCGCGGCGGCGCGGCGGGCCATGAGGTCGGTGAGGATGTCCTGTGAGCGGTGCGCGAGGACGCTGATGAGGGAGTCGGCGATGCCGTGCGTCTCCTCGTTGACACCCTGCAGGTACACCGCTCCCCAGGCCGACTCCCCCAGGTCCACCCGGTAGGAACGACTCACCGACACCTCATCCACCCCCACCTGCGCGGCCAGTTCCCGGACCAGCGCGGGCTTACGCGGGTCGTAACCGGTGCCCAGCAGCACCAGATCGCACCGCAACGGCTCCGTCTTGCCGCTCAACCGGTCCCGCAGGTCCAGCACCACCTCCTCGCCCTCCACCCGGGCCCCCACCACCTCCGTCAACGCCCGCACCGAGGAACGCTGTTCGCCCGTCATCTTCTGCCGGTAGAGCATCGTGTACAGCTCTTCCAGGAACGGCGGCGCGAGGCCGGCGTAGTTGGTGAAGCGCATCTCGTCGAGGACCTGGGAGCGCACCTCGGCGGGGCTGTTGTAGAAGTCGTCGACGAAGGAGGGGAAGAAGAGCTCGTTCACGAACTTGCTGGACTGGTAGTTCTGGAGTCCGATCGACCGTACAACCATCGTGATCTGACTGAGCGGCAGGTTCTCGTGGAGGGCGAAGAACATCTCCGCGGCGCTCTGCGCCCCGCCCACGACCACCGCCCGGACCGGCTTGTCCTTCGGAATCCCGGCGATCCGCGACCGGTACTGGGCGCTGTGGACCACCCGGTCCCCGGGCAGCCCCGCGAACACCTCCGGGATGCGCAGATCACGGCCGCCGCCGACCACCAGGTCGCGGCACCGGATCTCGTCCCCGTCGGCCAGCAGCACGCTCCAGCCGGCCACCGACCCGTCCGCGCCGCGGATCGGTTCGACCCGTGCGGCGCGGGCCCCGTGCCGGATCTGCACCTTGTGGAGGGAGGCGGCCACCCACTGGAGGTAGTCGGAGAACTCCCAGCGGAAGGGGTGGAAGGTCCCCATGTTCACGAACTCGTCCAGCCGCCCCTGCTCGTGCAGGAAATTCAGGAACGAGAACCGGCTACAGGGGTTGCGCAGGGTCACCAGGTCCTTCAGGAAGGACACCTGGCTGCGCGCCCACGGCATCAGCAGATCACGCTGCCACTTGATGTCCGGGCTTTGCTCCAACAGGAGTGTCCCCGCAGCCAGTTCGTCCGCCCCCGACTCCTCGATGGCCACTGCGAGCGCCAGATTCGCCGGACCCGCACCGATCGCCAGAACACCCACCTCGCGCACGGTCATGCTTCCCCCTCGATGTCGATCCGGACCATTCCGGCGGCGGTCTCCGCCCGCCGCAGTGCCTCGGCCGCGCTGTCGGCGGTGGCCATGACGATCCCCGCCCGGTCCCAGGAATGCCGCAGGCCCGTGAACCGGTCCCCCGGCGCGGCGGTGACCGCGACCAGGAACACGCCGTCCACCTGCCGGGCCTCCTCGACGCCGTGCACGGCCGTGACCCGGCCCGGCGCGGCCGCCAGGAACCGTACGGCGGCGCCGCCCTTGGGCCGCCGGGGCAGCTCGCCCGGCAGCTCCTCGCCCTTCATCACCGCGTAGTAGCTGCGCAGGAGCTCCACCGGGTAGGCGAGTTGGATCGTGTCGAGGATGCCGCCGCCGGCGAGTCGGCCTGCGCACTCCACCAGGTACGGGACACCGTCCGCCGCGACGATCCACTCGCAGTGCACGACTCCGTCGCGGAAGCCCACGGCGTCGATGACGCGCCGTGTCCGGGCCCCGAGCAGCGCGGCGAGTTCCTCCGGGATGTCGGCCGGCACGGTGTGGGCCATCTCCACCGGGTGCGGCCCGGGGAAGAGCTGTTTGCCGGTCACGTTGACGAACAGCGCTCCGCCGCCGCGTACGAGCATCTCGACGCTGTACTCCGGCCCCTCCACGTACTCCTCGGCCAGCATGGACAGCCCGATCGGGCGGTCGGGGACGAAGATGCCCTCGTCCTGTACGAGGCAGTCCGCCCAGGCCGTGTCGACGTCGGCCGGGTCGTGGACCACCCGGGTGCCCACCGAGGCCTGCCGGTTCGCGGGCTTGAGCACCACGGGCCCGGCCCGGCCGCGCAGGAAGGCCCGCAGGTCGTCCGGGCCCGTGACCGGGACACTGGCCGGGTTGGCGATACCGGCCGCGGCGCTGACCTGCCGCAGCAGTGCCTTGTCCCGCAGGATCTGCGCGGCGCCGAGACCGGCGCCGGGCAGGCCGTAGCGTTCGGCGAGCCTGGCGGCGAACGGCGTCGCGTACTCGATCGCCGGGATCACGGCCGAGGGCCGCAGGTCGCGGTGGGCGAGGTAGAACGCGTCGGCGGTGCCCGGGAGGTGGTATTCCCACTCGATCAGTCCGCGGACGAACGCCGCCCCCTCGATCTGCTCGTGTACGTGCCGCTTGCGGACGACGTCCGGCTCCTCGACGTAGACCACCGAGCGGTCCGGCTGGAACGCCCCGATGGCGGCGAGGGTGACGCCCACGAAGCCCACGACCAGCACGGGCCCGACGTCGTTCCGGTGCCCGGTCATGACGTGCCCCCGACGGATTCCGGCTTGGCCCGGGTGCCCGGGGCCCCGTCCGCCGCAGCGCCCGGTTCGGCGGGCTCCTTCACGCCGGCCAGGGCGAGCAGTCCGGCGATCCCGGTCACGACTCCGCACAGCAGCCAGAAGCCGCTGCCCATCCGGCTCCACAGGAAGACGCCGAACAGGGGGGCGAGTGCCGAGGCCATGCCGCCCACGGCCTGCATCGTGCCGATGTACCGGGCTTTGATCGCCGCGGGGAAGGTCGCCGGGTGGGCGAACATGCTCGGCGCAGCGATCATGATCCCGCACACGACGAGCACCGCGCCGGTGATCGTGAAGGCACCGGACCGGGAGGACAGTCCGTACGCCGCGAGGCCGACCGCCTCGACCAGGTGGCCGGTGATCACGCGAACGTGCTTGGGCATGCGGCTGAGGTACGCCGTGATCTTGAGCTCGCACGTGATCAGCACGACGGAGGAGACGGTGAGCACGGTGCTGTAGAAGCTGGTGGGGTACCCGTCCTCGACGAGCTCCAGTGGCAGGGCGATGTGCCCCTGCGCATAGGTGAGCGAGCCGAGCAGCACGGCGGCCAGGAAGTAGAGGTACGCGCGGTCCCGCAGCATGGCCGCGTACGCCGTGCGGCCGCCCGGGGCGGGCTGCGGCCCGGCACCGGCCGCCGCCCCGTCCGTGTCCGCCGCGGCCGCGTCCGCCTCGGCCGGCGCCAGTTGCCTCGGCAGCAGGGCGAAGGCCAGCAGCGCGTAGACCAGTGCGGTGGCGCCGTCGATCCAGAACAGCAGGTCCCAGTCGACCAGGATGAGCCCCGCGGCGATCAGCGGCGCCACTGCGGCGCCGATGTTCAGGGCGATCCGCATCATCGAGAAGGCCAGGACCTGGTACCGGTCCGGCATCAGGTCGCTGAGCAGTACGGCGGCCGCCGGCCGGTACGCCTGGGTGAACAGTCCCGCGAGGCCCACGACCACGAGCAGGGGCACCAGCCTCCCGGGCCCGCCCAGCCAGGGGATCGCCGCCACCAGGGGGGCCGAGGCGGCCATGGCCGTCATGATGGTGGCCCTCGGTCCGAACCGGTGGGTGATCTCCCCGCCCAGCATCGTGCCGAAGACCGAACCGGCGCTGTAGGCGACGAGGCTCAGGCCCGCCGTGCTCACCGACGCGCCGCGGAAGGTGAGGTACAGAACGAGGAATGTCTGTACGAACGCGCCGAGTTGGTTGATCAGTACGCCCCCGAGGAGATACCGGACCGGGGCGGGGGTCGCCTTCAGCGCATCGAACACACGGACCGGGGCTTCCTCCGTCATACCGCTCCTTCCCTCAAGGCATCGACGATCCGTCCCGCGACGAGCGGAGCCTGGCTGAATCCGGAACCACCGCAGGCCGCGCGCGACCAGACGGCGAGACCGACGCGGGCGAGGACGGCGCCGCCGGGGCCATCCCCGCCGGCATCGCCCGCAGCGGTGACGTCCGCGCCGACGGCGTAGTGGCACGTCCGCACGGCCGCGACGGTGTACCGCTCGATCTCGGACAGCGGGGCCGTCCGGGCCAGTTGCCCGGCCCAGGGCAGCTGGCCCTCGCCCTCCACGTCCTCGGTGGCGGCCACCTCTCGACACACCGCATCGGAGCTGATCTTCAGGAGGGTGCCGTCTCCGGGCGGTACGACCCAGCCCCGGCCGTCCGCGCCGAGTCCGCCCGCCGCGGGTGCGCCGTCCCACCACCGGGCCGTGTCCCCCGGCGGCCGCAGGTACACCATGGTCTGGCGGTACAGGGAGACCGGATGCGGGACCAGGTCGCGCGACCACGGGCCGGCCGCGACCAGTACGAGGTCGGCGACCAGCGGCTCGCCTGCCGCCGGGGTGACCTTGGCGGAGTCCGTGTCGATCTCCACCACCGGGCAGTACGGGCGCAGCGTGACCCCGTCCTGCCCGGCCAGCCACCGTGCGGCGGCCCGCAGCACCCGCCGTGCCAGCAGGACCCCGCCCTCCACGTCCAGGAGCCCTGCGGTGCCGGCCGGGAACTCCAGGTGTGGCAGCCGCTCCGGTTCCAGCGTCTCGACGGGGACGGCCGCCTCGGCCGCTGCCGCGGTGTCGGCGGCGAGCTGTTCCCGGGGTCGGGCCGTGACCACGCCGACCGGCCGGCACAGGGGGGTGGCCAGCAGGGTTTCCAGTTCCCGCCAGCGGCTGCGGGCGGCGGTCATCCGCCGGGTGGCGGCCGTGTCGTCCGGGTGGAAGGTACGGATGACCCGGTGCTGGTCGTGGGAGCTCGACCGCGGGTTCGGGATCGGCCCGCGGTCCAGTACCGTCACGCGGTGCCCGGCCCGCGCACATTCCACCGCGGTCAGCAGCCCCGTGACGCCCGCGCCCACGATGATCACCTGTCGGCGTCGGCGAGCGGCCACCGCCCTCACGGGCCGGTCTCCGCCAGCCGCGGCAGCCGTACCGGTGTGAACCGCGCGGCGTGCGGCCGGGCCGGGATCGTCCGGTCGTGCGGCAGGGCTTCGGCTGCCAGGTCGATGAGCAGGGGCGCCGCACAGCGCAGGAACACGTCCACCTCGTGGCAGAAGTCGCCCGCGTCGTCCGCTGTCACCTCCCACCGGTCCAGCCGGGCCAGCTGCTCGCAGAGGGTGAAGGCCCCGGCGGTCAGGCTGAACCGCCGGACGCCGAAGGCGGCCCCGAACCGTTCCAGGACGCGCGCGGCAGCCTCTCGGGACCGCTCGGACACCGGCAGCGGTCCGCGGCCGGTCCAGGCGGCGGCCTTGTCCGCCACCCGGTTCCACGGCTGAACCAGCCGGGCACCGGTCACCTGCGTCATGGCCTCGCGGGTGAAGTTGGTGCGCTGGAAGTCCGGTCCGGTCGCCGCCAGGTAGAAGCGGATGAGGTCCCGTGGCACCTCGGCGGCCAGTTGCCGTCCCGTCACGACGTGCCCGCGGCTGGTGGAGAACTTGTCGTGGTCCAGCTCGTAGAACTCGTTCGTGACGAAGTGCTCGGGCAGGGCGTAGTCGCCGAGGGCCAGCAGCATCGCCGCGCCGACGACCGCGAAGGCGAAACCGGCGTCGGAGCCGAAGAAGTACACGACCTTCGCCCCGGCCTCGGAGAACCACAGCTCGTCGTCGGCGGAGAGGACGGCGCCGCGCTGTTCGGCCGCGAGCGCCGTGGTGTGCATGCTCCAGGCGATGGTCTCGGCGTCCGCGTACAGCACCTGGCCCGCGACCTCGGGGAACGGCGCGGGGATGCCCCAGGAGATCGGCAGGGTCACCGGGTAGT
The DNA here is from genome assembly GCF_040647115.1 of Streptomyces sp. NPDC044571. Taxonomy (NCBI): domain Bacteria; kingdom Bacillati; phylum Actinomycetota; class Actinomycetes; order Kitasatosporales; family Streptomycetaceae; genus Streptomyces; species Streptomyces sp. NPDC044571. The sequence goes on along the minus strand of NZ_JBEZBN010000004.1, from coordinate 10,774 downwards.
CCGGGAGCGGCCGGGCGAGGACCTCCTCGACCATCTGGGCCAGGCGGGGCCGCATGGTCGCGCTCTGCCGGGCGAAGTACGCGGTGAGCGCCTCGCGGTACTCCTCCAACGGCAGCACGAGCACCTGCTGCTCGCGCAGTTCCACCGGATCGTCGGGGTGCAGGGTGGAGTGCGGGTCGATGAGGTCGCCGGAGGCGATCCAGTGCCCGCAGTTCTCGCAGAGTCCGGCGCACCCCTCGGCGAGGCACACCGGGCAGCCGCCGCGCACGTACGCGTCGGTGAGGTACTCGCCGGTGCGCGGCGCGTAGGGGAACGGGACCGCTTTCAGGCGCAGCCGGCCCAGGCCGTGCAGGCGCTCGAAGAAGTGCCGGACGGTCTTCACGTACCGGTCGCCGAACCGGACGAAGCCGTCGGGTTCGATGCCCACGGCCGCCAGCGTCTCCTCCACCTGGGCGGCGGAGCGGACGCGCAGGTCCTGCGGCGGGAGGCCCAGCCTGCGGGCGGTGGTCACGATGTAGTTCTGGGTGAAGTGCACTCCCGTGCCGAACAGTACGTCGCCGCCCGCCGCGCGTCCGTACCGGGCGCAGACGTCCGCGGCGAGGAAGGGGCCGGCCAGGTGCCCGAGGTGCAGGTCGCCGTTGGCGGTCGGGCCGGGCGCGATCACCAGCGTGCGCTCGTGTGCCGTCATGTGCTGCTCCCCTCGGTGACGGCGCGGCGGGCCATGAGGTCGGTGAGGATGTCCTGTGAGCGGTGCGCGAGGACGCTGATGAGGGAGTCGGCGATGCCGTGCGTCTCCTCGTTGACACCCTGCAGGTACACCGCTCCCCAGGCCGACTCCCCCAGGTCCACCCGGTAGGAACGACTCACCGACACCTCATCCACCCCCACCTGCGCGGCCAGTTCCCGGACCAGCGCGGGCTTACGCGGGTCGTAACCGGTGCCCAGCAGCACCAGATCGCACCGCAACGGCTCCGTCTTGCCGCTCAACCGGTCCCGCAGGTCCAGCACCACCTCCTCGCCCTCCACCCGGGCCCCCACCACCTCCGTCAACGCCCGCACCGAGGAACGCTGCGGTCCCAGCACTTTCTGCCGGTACAGCGTCGTGTACAGCTCGTCCAGGAACGGCGGGGCGAGACCCGCGTAATTCGTGAACCTCAGCTCCTCCAGGAGCTGTTCACGGACTTCCGCCGGTGTGTCGTGGAAATCGTCCACGAAGGAGGGGAAGAACAATTCGTTCACGAATTTGCTGGTCTGGTAGTTCTGGAGTCCGATCGACCGTACGACCATCGTGATCTGACTGAGCGGCAGGTTCTCGTGCAGGGCGAAGAACATCTCCGCGGCGCTCTGCGCCCCGCCCACGACCACCGCCCGGACCGGCTTGTCCTTCGGAATCGCGGCGATCCGCGACCGGTACTGGGCGCTGTGGACCACCCGGTCCCCGGGCAGCCCCGCGAACACCTCCGGGATGCGCGGATCACGGCCGCCGCCGACCACCAGGTCGCGGCACCGGATCCGGTCCCCGTCGGCCAGCAGCACGCTCCAGCCGGCCACCGACCCGTCCGCGCCGCGCACCGCTTCGACGCGTTCGGCCCGGGCGCCGCAGCGGATCTGCACCCGCTCCAGCGACGCCGCGACCCACTGGAGGTAGTCGGAGAACTCCCAGCGGAAGGGATGGAACGTACCCAGGTTCACGAACTCGTCCAGCCGCCCCTGCTCGTGCAGGAAATTCAGGAACGAGAACCGGCTGCAGGGATTCCTCAGGGTCACCAGGTCCTTCAGGAAGGACACCTGGCTGCGCGCCCACGGCATCAGCAGATCACGCTGCCATTTGATGTCCGGACTCTGCTCCAACAACAGTGTGCCGTCCGCCAATTCGGCTGGACCCGACTCCTCGATGGCCACTGCGAGCGCCAGATTCGCCGGACCCGCACCGATCGCCAGAACGCCAACCTCCCGGTCCGTCACACTTCCCCCTCGATCACATGGATCCCACTCGCGGACAGGCAGTAGCGAGGCTAGGTATCCGCAGTTCCCGATCGATAGGGGAAGTTCTCCCGTCAGCTGGGGAATCTGAGCCGGGAAAGGGGCTGCGGCCCGGGCACGGCGTCCAGCCGGTGCAGTGAGGTGCGCCGCTGTACGACGGCCAGCCCGGCGACCGCCGCCCCGAGCAGCAGCCAGCCCGCCGGCCCGGCCGTCATCACCGCCCCGGTGAGCAGCAGCGGCCCTGCGGACTTCTGGATGGACGGGGACATGCCCGCCACGCCCAGGTACGCGGCCCTCTCCCCGTCGGGCGCGAGGGAGACGGCGAGTTCCCAGGAGCTCACCGACCGCATCAGCTCCGCCGTGGTGGCCAGCACTGCGCTCGCGAGCAGGACGACGGAGGCGGCCCAGACCCCGTGGCCGGGTGTGAGGGCGATGAGGGTGCAGCAGGCGAGCATCGTCAGCCCGTACAGGCGGGCGACTCCCGCGGCCTGGCGCGGATCCCGGACCCGCGCCGACACCCGCAGCTGGAGGAGGAGGACCAGCACCGTGTTGATGACGAGGAAGGCAGGAACCAGGGCATGGGGGGCGTCGGTGTGGTGGACCAGCCACAGCGGCAGCCCGACGCCCAGGATCGAGTCGTCGAGGTTCATCGGGATGTCCAGCAGGACGAACCGCAGGTAGCCGCGGTCCCGCCACGGACTGGGCCCGCGCCCGGGCGCGGGTGCGGGCCGGGGGCCCGCAGCCGGCGCGTCCGCGGCCGCGGCGGCCACCCGGGTGTGGCCGGGCTGCTCCCGGGTGCGCCACACCAGCGCCGCGGCGGCGAGGAAGGACAGCGCGTTGCCGAGGATCAGCGCCTCGTAGGCCCCGCGGGTGCCGACTGCGAGGCCGAGTGCGGCGATGCCCGCCCCGAGTGCGTACCCGGCGTTCGCCGCACTGCGCGACAGCGCCTGGTACGTGGCGCGGCGCTCGCCGGCGGCGCGGGTCGCGAAGAGCATCTCCAGCGTCTTGGCCGCCCGGTCGCCCAGGGAGGTGAGGGCGACGACGGACAGCAGCAGCTCGAAGCGGGTGACGACGAGCAGGGCGCAGAGCACGACCAGGCGCAGCAGGTGACAGCCGATCAGCAGCGAGCGCACCGGGAAGCGGCCCGCGAGGTGGCCGGCGAGCGGCGAACCGGCGATGCCCGCCACTCCGGCCGCCCCCAGGAGCAGGCCCAGCCGACCGGCGTCCAGGCCCACGACGAAAGTGAAGAAGAGGACGGAGGAGGCGGCCCACACGCCGGTGCCGATGCGGTCCAGCAGCTGGGCGAGCAGCATGATCCGGGCGTCCCGGCCGCCCGGGGGGCGGCGCAGCTGCGCCACCAGCCCGGTCTCCTGCCGCCGGTCCTTGCCGGTGTCCGCGCCGCGCCGCATGTCAGGCCCCCGTATCCCTGTGCGTACCACTGGAAACCATCTCGATGTCGAGATACTTTGCGGTAGCCTGCCGCACAACAATCTTGACGTCAAGATATTTCGGCCCGTGTCGGGGCAGGCACAGGCGGACCCGCGGGCAGCCGCGGGCGGAGAATGGCGGTGTGGAAGCCCGACCGGACTACGGCGGCGCCGAGCCCGCCGTCCCCCTCGACATCCCGCCCACCGCGCGTACGGCCGTGGCGTGGATCCCTCCGCCGGAGCTCTGGCCGGCCATCCAGGACATCCGCCGGGAGCACGACCCGCAGATCCGCCGGTGGCCCCCGCACGTCAATGTGCTCTTCGGCTTCGTACCGGAGCAGGACTTCGGCCGGGCGGCCCCGCTGCTCGCCGAGGCGGCCGGGGAGAGGGAGCCGTTCGAGATCCGGCTGGAGGGGGTGCGCTTCTTCCGGCACCGGCAGTACGCCACGATCTGGTGGGACCCGGCCGCCGCGGGCGCGGCTCCGTGGACCCGCCTGTACGGCGCCCTGGCCGAGCGCTTCCCGGGCTGCCGGGGGCGGCGGGCGGGCTTCACCCCGCACCTCTCCCTCGGCCGGACCCGCCACCCCGCCGAGCTCGCCGCCGCGTGCACCGCCCGGCTGGGCAGCGGCTCGTCCCGGGTGGACCGCCTGGTGGTGCTCGCCCGGGACGCCGACGGGCCGATGCGGCCCCGGGCGGCCCTCGCCCTCGGCTCCGGCGTCCTCAGCTGGCAGCCGAAACACTCCGGCCCGGATCCGCAGGAAGCGGATCCGGGCCGGAGAGCAGGTCGGACGGACCGTCGGGATCAGACCGCCGGAGCCGGGTAGGTCGGGTACTCCACCCCGGAAACGTGCTGGACGACGCGGATGACCTGGCAGGAGTAGCCGAACTCGTTGTCGTACCAGAGGTAGAGGATGGCGTTGTCGCCGTCGACCTTGGTGGCGCCGGCGTCGATGATCGAGGCGTGGCGCGAGCCGACGAAGTCCATGGAGACGGCGTCGGGGGCGGTGGTGAAGTCGATCTGGCGCTTCAGCGGCGAGGAGAGCGAGACGTTGCGGAGGTAGTCGAGGACTTCCTCGCGGGTGGTCTCACGGCCGAGGCGCAGGCTGAGGATGGCGATCGAGACGTCCGGGACGGGGACGCGGATCGAGCTGCCGGAGATCGGCGCCTTGAGGTCGGGCAGCGCCTTGGCGACGGCGGAGGCGGCACCGGTCTCGGTGATCACCATGTTCAGCGGCGCCGAGCGGCCGCGACGGTCGGCCTTGTGGTAGTTGTCCAGCAGGTTCTGGTCGTTGGTAAACGAGTGGACGGTCTCCACGTGGCCGCGCAGCACGCCGTACTCGTCGTCCATGGCCTTCAGCGGCGGGACGATGGCGTTGGTGGTGCAGGAGGCGCAGGACAGGATGCGCTCGTCCGGCTTCACCATGTCGTGGTTGACGCCGTGCACGATGTTCGGGACGTCGCCCTTGCCCGGGGCGGTCAGGACGACCTTGTCGATGCCGGGACGCAGGTGCTTCGAGAGCCCCTCGCGGTCGCGCCACTTGCCCGTGTTGTCGATGAGGATGGCGTCCTTGATGCCGTACGCCGTGTAGTCGACCTCGGAGGGGTCGTTGGCGTAGATCACCCTGATCGCGTTGCCGTTGGCGACGATCGTGCTGTTGGCCTCGTCCACGGTGATGGTGCCCTGGAACTGGCCGTGGATGGAGTCACGGCGCAGCAACGAAGCGCGCTTGACCAGGTCCTGCTCGCCGCCGCCGCGGACGACGATGGCGCGCAGGCGCAGGCCGTTGCCGGAGCCGGCCTTCTCGATGAGCAGGCGGGCGACGAGGCGGCCGATGCGGCCGAAGCCGTAGAGGACGACGTCGCGACCCTCGCGGCGCTGCTCGATCTTGTTCTCACCCGTGGCACCGGCGACGGCGCCGGCGGTGAACTCCTCCACGGTCAGACCGCGGTCGTCACTCTTGTACATGGCCGCGAGCATGCCGATGTCGATCTGGGACGGGCCGAGATCGAGGGTGGTGAGCGCCTGCAGGAAGGGCAGGGTCTCGGTGACCGACAGCTCCTCGCCGTCGATCTGCCGGGCGAACCGGTGGGTCTTGAGGATGCTGACCACCGACTTGTTCACCAAGGAGCGGCTGTGAAGCAGGACAGTGACGTCCTGCTCCCGCTGCAGCTTCCCGATGATCGGGATCATCGACTCCGCGATCTCCTCGCGGTTTTTCCAGTTGGTGAACGAGTCCTCGTTGACAGTCACAGGATTATCTTTCGAGCTAGGCGGTGCTCATATGCTAACCCCTCCCGATTTTGGCCCATCAGGCGGTACTGCCTGAGCGGGGATACGCCCCTCCGGCGCGGCTGGATGCCCCGGTTCAGGGCGATTTGCCGGGGGTGACGGCGCGCTCGCGGGGCGGGGTGGGCTCGCCCCCCGGCGGTATGCGCCGGGGGCTCGGGCCACCGGGTGGTCGGCGGAGGCGGCGGAGGTCAGCTGCCAGGGCACGCTCATCACCATGACGCCCGGTGGGAAGAGCAGGCGGCTCTTGAGCCACAGCGCGGACTGGTTGTGCAGGAGGTTCTCCCACCAGTGGCCGACCACGTATTCGGGGATGAAGACGGCGACGACGTCCCGCGGCCCCGCACGCCGGACGGAGCGCACGTATTCGACGACGGGCTTGGTGATCTCGCGGTACGGGGAGTCGATGACCTTGAGCGGTACGTCGATTTCGAACTCCTCCCACTGCTGCCGGAGCCGGGCCGTCCCTTCGCGGTCCACGGCGACCGCCTGGCGCTGGCCGTGGTGGCCGTTTTGCTCGTCCCAGGCCGATGCGGCCTTCGTCGCCACCACGGTCGCGGTCTTCGCGCTGGTGGCCCTCATCGCCCGGGGCTGACGGTGCCGGTCGGTTCCGGCGTGGGCGCCGACCGGGCCGGCAGGCGCCCACACGCCGTCCGCAGGCAGTGAGCAGGCGCCGCAGGAGCTCAGCCGTGGCCGTGCGCCCCGGTGGGCGCCGTCTTCGCGTGACCTTGTTGGTCCCGGTGGAGGCGGTGGGAGAGCAGGCCGTGCGCCATGGCGCCTCCCGCGCTGACGGCCGCGGCGACGAAGGCGACTTCCGTCATCTCCTGGCCGGTGGCACCGGCCTCCGCGGCGCCGCGGGTATGCGTGTCGATGCAGTAGGCGCAGCGGTTGGCCGTGGCGACGGCCAGTGCGACCAGTTCGCGGTCCTTGCGGGGGACGACGCCGTCGTCGCGGAAGACGGCGGCGTGGAAGGCGAGGAAGGCGTCGGCTTCGGTCTTCGCCAGATCCCGGACCTGGCCGACGCGGTGCAGGTCAGAGGGGTGTTGGTAGGTCATGGCCTGATGGAAGCAGGCTTCGGCGAGCCGGGTCCAAGACTGCTTTGATCAGCCTGCACACCCTTTCGATATCGTCCCGGACATGGACTTGCGCAAGCTCCGGTACTTCGTCGCCGTCGCGGAGGAGGGCAATGTGGGACGGGCCGCCCGTCGCCTGCACATGTCCCAGCCGCCGCTCAGCCAGCGCATCCGCGAGCTGGAAGCCGATCTGGGCTGCGCCCTGTTCCTGCGCACGCCGCGCGGCATGACCCTCACCCCGCCGGGTGAGGTCCTGCTCGCCGAGGCCCGGAGGCTGCTCGAAGCCGCGGAGCGGGCCCGTGAGCGCGTGCGCCGGGCGGCCGGCGAACGCGTGCTGCGCGTGGGGGTGATGGGGCCCGGGGAGGCGGCGCTGTCCGCCGCGGTCGCCGAGTCCTTCACGGGCGCCCACGAAGGGGTGGCGGTCAGTCTCGTCCAGGGCGGGCTCGGGGACCCCACCCTCGGCCTGGCGGCCGGCCGGGTCGACGCGGCGATCACCTTCACGCCGTTCACCCGCTCGGGCCTGTCGATCCGCACGGTGCGGCAGGGCCCGTGCTACGCCGCCCTCCCCGCGTCCGACCCCCTGGCCACCGCCCCGCACGTGCGGCGCGCAGACCTGGCCGGCCGGGTCTGCGTGCGGCTGCCCGCCGGCACCGACCCGGTGTTCCGGGCCCACTGGGAGCCCCTCGGCACCCCGGACGGGCCGCTGGTGAGTTCACTGGACGAGTGCCTGCACGCCGTCCTGTGGCAGCGCGCGACGGCGTTCGTCCCCGAGCAGATCGCGCGCGGGCACCGGCTCCCCGGCATCGCGTACGTGCCCGTGGCCGACCTGCCCCCGGCCGCACTGGTGGTCGCGTGGCGCCGCGGCGACCGCAACCCGCTGGTCGCCGACTACGTGCGCGCCGTCTGCTCCGCTGCGCAGGACGGGCACAGGCCCCGGTAGGTGACCTCGACCTGGGACACCGTGAAGCCGAACCGCTCCTCCTCCTGGAGGCCGGCCAGCGGACTGCCGGTCGGGTGCACATCGCGGATCAAACCGCAGTGCGAGCACACGAGGTGCTGGTGCGGACGGTGGGCGTTGGGGTCGTACCGCTTCGCGCGGCCGTCCGTCGAGACTTCCACGACCTCGCCGAGGGAGACCAGCTCTCCCAGGGCGTTGTAGACCGTTGCCCGGGAGATCTCGGGCAGCCGCCGCATCGCGAGGGCGTGCACCTCGTCGGCCGTGAGGTGCACATGGTCGCCGTCGAGGACCTCCGCGACGACGCGCCGCTGGGACGTCATCCGCCAGCCGCGCGCCCGCAGCCGCTCCAGAAGGTCACTCATGTCGACTCACCTCTTCAGGTCGGCGGGACACCCCCGAATGTACCGGGGACCGTCCGGGATCCGATCGGATATGGGTTTGGTGTTCTTCTTGACTTGGATTCTGTCCATCGTAGGATCGGCTTCGTTGACAGCCAAGGGACAGGCAGACACCGGAGCGGCAGGAGACGGGACGTGGCGGACCTCCGCCGAGGAACCACGCGGGGCCGGCAGTTAGGCGCGCCCACCCGCATCCCGCTCCCCTGGACCCTCCGGGACGGTGACCACCCCGGCGTCACAGCGATCGACCGGCCGGGGCCACCACCTGCGGCCCCGTGCCCCGACTGTTCCACCCCACGCAGTTACTGAGCACCGTGATCCGCCTGGTCCGGAAGGATTCCCATGTCTGAGAACCATGATGCAGTCGTCACAGACGCCAAGACGGAGGGCGGAGGTGGCTGCCCCGTCGCGCACGAGCGCGCCCCGCACCCGACGCAGGGCGGCGGAAACCGCCAGTGGTGGCCGGATCGGCTCAATCTGAAGATCCTCGCCAAGAACCCCGCCGTGGCCAATCCGCTGGGCGAGGGGTTCGACTACGCCGCGGCGTTCAACACCCTGGACCTCCCGGCCGTCAAGCGGGACATAGCCGAGGTGCTGACGACCTCCCAGGACTGGTGGCCCGCCGACTTCGGCCACTACGGCCCGTTCATCATCCGCATGGCCTGGCACAGCGCGGGCACCTACCGGATCAGCGACGGCCGCGGCGGCGCGGGGGCCGGCCAGCAGCGCTTCGCCCCCCTCAACAGCTGGCCGGACAACGCGAACCTCGACAAGGCCCGCCGCCTGCTGTGGCCGGTCAAGAAGAAGTACGGCCAGAGCCTCTCGTGGGCCGACCTCATGATCCTCGCCGGCAACGTGGCCCTGGAGTCGATGGGCTTCGACACCTTCGGCTTCGGCGGCGGCCGGGCGGACGTCTGGGAGCCCGACGAGGACGTGTACTGGGGTCCCGAGACCACCTGGCTGGACGACGAGCGCTACACCGGCGACCGTGAGCTGGAAAGCCCCCTCGGCGCCGTCCAGATGGGCCTCATCTACGTCAACCCCGAAGGCCCGGGCGGCAATCCGGACCCGCTCGCCGCGGCCCGCGACATCCGCGAGACGTTCCGCCGCATGGCGATGAACGACGAGGAGACCGTCGCCCTCATCGCAGGCGGCCACACCTTCGGCAAGACCCACGGCGCCGGCCCCGCGGACCACGTGGGCGACGACCCCGAGGCCGCCTCCATGGAGGAGCAGGGCCTGGGCTGGAACAACACCTTCGGCAGCGGCAAGGGCGGCGACACCATCACCAGTGGCCTCGAAGGCACCTGGACGAACACGCCGACGGCCTGGGACAACAGCTTCTTCGAGATCCTCTTCGGCTACGAGTGGGAGCTGTTCAAGAGCCCCGCCGGCGCGCACCAGTGGCGGCCGAAGAACGGCGCCGGGACCGGCACCGTGCCCGACGCCCACGACCCGTCCAAGAGCCACGCGCCCACGATGCTCACGACCGACCTGTCGCTCCGCTTCGACCCGGCCTACGAGCAGATCTCCCGGCGCTTCCTGGAGAACCCGGCCGAGTTCGCGGACGCCTTCGCCCGCGCCTGGTACAAGCTGACCCACCGTGACATGGGCCCGGTCGTGCGCTACCTCGGCCCGGAGGTCCCGGCCGAGACGCTGCTGTGGCAGGACCCCCTCCCCGCGGTGGAGCACGAGCTCGTCGGCGCCGACGACATCGCCTCGCTCAAGAGCCGGGTCCTCGCCTCCGATCTGACGGTGTCCCAGCTCGTGTCCGCGGCCTGGGCGTCGGCCTCGTCCTTCCGCGGGAGCGACAAGCGCGGCGGCGCAAACGGCGCGCGCGTCCGCCTCCAGCCGCAGAGCGGGTGGGAGGTCAACGAGCCCGACCAGCTGGCGAGGGTGCTGCGCACCCTGACGGAGATCCAGGAGGGCTTCAACGCCGCCCAGAGCGGGGGCAAGCGGATCTCCCTCGCCGACCTGATCGTCCTCGCCGGCGCGGCGGCGGTCGAGCAGGCCGCGAAGGACGCCGGGTTCGAGGTCGAGGTCCCGTTCACGCCGGGCCGCGTGGATGCCTCGCAGGAGCAGACGGACGTGGAGTCGTTCGCCGCGCTCGAACCGACCGCCGACGGGTTCCGCAACTACCTCGGCAAGGGCAACCGCCTGCCGGCCGAGTACCTGCTGGTCGACCGGGCGAACCTGCTGACCCTGAGCGCCCCCGAGATGACGGTCCTCCTCGGCGGCCTCCGCGTCCTGGGCGCGAACCACCAGCAGTCGCAGCTCGGCGTCTTCACGAACACCCCGGGGGCGCTGACCAACGACTTCTTCGTCAACCTGCTCGACCTGGGCACGAAGTGGAAGGCGACCTCCGAGGACCAGCACACCTTCGAGGGGCGCGACGCCTCCACGGGCGAGCTCAAGTGGACCGGCACCCGCGCCGACCTCGTCTTCGGCTCGAACTCCGAGCTGCGCGCGCTCGCGGAGGTCTACGCGAGCGACGACGCGAAGGAGAAGTTCGTGAAGGACTTCGTCGCCGCGTGGGACAAGGTGATGAACCTGGACCGGTTCGACCTCGTCTGATCACACCTCCGTCCGGGCCGGCCCCCACGGGCCGAACTAGGCTCGGACCCGCGATACCGAGGTGTCCGGACGGC